>JBILQA010000227.1:0-5015 GCA_044373535.1 Akkermansiaceae bacterium
CCGCCACTGCGCCACCCCCCGGCCCGGCGCGGCCGGCCACCCATCCGCAAGTTATGGACACGTCCCTTGCCACTCTCAGGGAGAGCGAAGTTGAGATCCCCGCCGCGGGCGTGCAGCTTGAGGGGACCCTCGCCATTCCGGCTGGCGCCAACGGCTTGGTGATTTTTGCCCACGGCAGCGGCAGCAGCCGGATGAGCCCGCGCAACCGGATGGTGGCCACCGAGCTGCACCACAGCGCGCTGGCCACCCTGCTGTTTGACCTGCTCACGCCCCAGGAGGCGCAACGCGAGGCGGCCACCGGGGCGCTGCGCTTCAACATCCCTTTCCTCACCGCGCGGCTCGTGGCGGCCACCCGCTGGGCCCAGCAGCACGCCGAGCTCGCGCACTTTGCCCTCGGGTACTTTGGCGCCAGCACCGGGGCCGCGGCCGCCCTCTGCGCCGCCGCTGAGGTGCCGGAAGTCCAGGCGGTCGTCTCCCGGGGCGGGCGCACCGACCTGGCCGGCGCAGCCGCCGAGCAGGTGCACGCGGCCACCCTGCTCATCGTCGGCGAGCTCGACCCTCCGGTCCTCGAGTGGAACCACGCAACGCTGCTGCGCCTACCCGGCCTCAAGCACCTCACGGTCGTCAGCGGCGCCAGCCACCTTTTCCACGAGCACGGGGCGCTTGAGCGGGTCGCCGCGCTGGCCGCCTCCTGGTTCAAACTCCACCTGATGGAGTCCACCTCCTGACCCCTCGCCCACCATGAACGATCTCCTCACCCTCGGATTCAAAGACCGCCGGGATGCCGGCCGCCGGATGGCGGAAATCCTCCGCGGCCAGATCGCCACCGAGGACCCCCTGATCCTCGCGCTGCCGCGCGGCGGCGTCCCGGTGGCGGCGGAAATCTCCCGCGCCCTTGGCCGGCCGTTTGACGTCCTCATCGTCAGGAAACTTGGCGTCCCCCACCACGAGGAGCTCGCCATGGGCGCCATCGCCAGCGGCGGCATCCGGGTGCTCAGCGAGGAGCTCATCACCCGCCTCGGAATCCCCGCCAGCGAGGTCCAAGCGGTCATCGCCCGCGAGTCGCGCGAGCTCGCCCGGCGCGAGGCCCTCTACGGCGCCCACCACGGCCGGCCGAAGGTGGCCAACCGCCACGTCGTCCTCGTCGATGACGGCGTGGCCACCGGCGCGACGATGTCCGCGGCCATCCGCCTGCTGCGCCACCAAGAGGCCGCGCGCATCACCGTGGCCGTGCCCGTCGCTCCCGCCGACACCCTGGTGCGCCTGCGCGAGGAGGCCGACGAGGTCATCGTTGCGCTGGTTCCCGATCCCTTCTTTGCCGTCGGCCGCTGGTACGACGACTTCAGCCAAACCACCGACGACGAGGTCCAGCAGTTGCTCGCCGCGGAGCTCCCCCGGAGTTCGCCGCCAAGCACGCCGCCAAGCACGCCGCCAAGCACGCCGCCGGATGACCCGCCGCCGGCCCGCGCGAGCCTCTCGCACCAGCACGCCCTGCAGCGGCTGCGCGAGCATGCGCGGCCGGTCACCGGCGCGGCGGGCGACTACGACGGCCTGCTTGAGCTCATCGGCGACGCGCGCGTGGTGCTCCTTGGCGAGGCGTCCCACGGGACCCATGAGTTCTACCGCCAGCGCGCCCAAATCACTAAGCGGCTCATCGTTGAGAAAGGCTTCAACGTCATCGCCGCCGAGGCCGACTGGCCCGACGCCTACCGGATCAACCGCTTCGTGCGCGGCGCCAACGACGACGCGGACGCCGCCGACTCGCTCGGCGGCTTCCAGCGCTTCCCGGCATGGATGTGGCGCAACGCCGAGGTGCTCGACTTCATCGGCTGGCTGCGCCACCACAACGACCAGCTCCTCTCGCCCAACCGCCAGGTCGGGTTCTACGGGCTCGACCTCTACAGCCTGCACAAGTCGATTGACGCGGTCATCTCCTACCTCGAGCGCGTCGACCCGCCCGAGGCCGAGAACGCCAAGACCCTCTACGGCTGCATCAACCGCTACGGCAACGACCCGCAAAACTACGGCCTGCTCGCCGCCTCGGGCGTCGGCCAGAGTTGCCAAAACCAGGTCATCCGCCAGCTCGTTGCCCTGCAGAGCAAGCAGACCGACTACCTGTCGCGCGACGGCGACACGGCGGCCGACGACTACTTCTTCGCCGAACAGAACGCGCGCCTGGTGCGCAACGCGGAAAACTACTACCGCAGCATGTTCCGCCCCGGCGTGTCGTCCTGGAACGCGCGCGACCAGCACATGATGGAGACCCTCCACGAAATCATCGGCCACCACGAGGAACAACACGGCACGGCCAAGGTGGTCGTCTGGGCCCACAACTCGCACCTCGGCGACGCGCGCGCCACCCAGATGTCGCGCGAGGGAGAACTCAACATTGGCCAACTCGTGCGTCAGGCGTTCCCCTACCACTCGAAGCTCATCGGCTTCACCACCTACACCGGCACGGTCGCCGCGGCCGCCGGATGGCACCTCCCGGTGGAGCGCAAACAGGTCCTCCCTGCCCTCCAGGACAGCTACGAGAACCTCTTCCACCGCGTCGGCATCCCGAACTTCTGGCTCGACCTGAACGCCCCAGCCGTCTCCGAGGCGCTGCGCGCCAGCCGCCTGGAACGCGCCATCGGCGTCGTCTACCTGCCGCAGAGCGAGCGCCACAGCCACTACTTCCACGCCTGCATCGCCGACCAGTTCGACGCCGTTCTCCACTTCGACGTCACCCGCGCGATTGAACCGCTCGAACGCTCCTCCCAGTGGCGCAGCGACGAGGCCCCCGAAACCTTCCCCGCCGGGCTCTAACTCAAGGAGCTGCGACTTCAGTCGCGTTTCGTTGCGCCTAGAAGAGAAAGAGGCGGCGGGGCATTTGAAGGCTCTCGGGGCCCTCGCGATGCCTGATCAGCTTCATCCCCGCCTCAACGGGGCAATCGCATACCAGCCGGGCCAACGCCCCGGGAAGACATGTCCCGGCGCACCGCTTCTCGTAGCAGCCACAAGCCGCGCCCGAGCGATGCGGCTGTCCTTCAGAACGCATTGTTTCGCGTTCCTACCCGGGGCGTTGCCCACGGGCGGGTATGGGACTGCCCCGTTGGGGCGGGGCCTCGCCTTGCCTGGCGTTGCCTCGCGTTGCGCGGTCCAGTCACGGGCGGGAGCCCACGCCCGACCATTCCCGCCTTGTGCAGGGATTTGCTTTCCGCTCACCTGTCGCACGACGGCTAGCGTCCCTCAGCGCCCTGGGTCACCATCTCGCACATCGCCAATGCCATGAAACAGGTCGCGCCGTTATTTCTCCTCGTGCTGCTGACGCATGCAGGGATCGCCACCGACGCTCCTGCGGGCGGGTCGGATCTGGCCTCTGAAGTCAGCCAGGCCGGGTGGATTGCCTTCAGCGCGCAGACCGAGACGGGGGATTGGGATTTGTTCGTGATGCGTCCAGATGGAACCCATCGCCACGCGCTGACTCGAACCGCCGATTACAATGAAGCCGGCGTGCGGTTTTCCCCAAATGGAAAGCGGATGCTCTACTACCGCATGACCCGTGAGGAACCGGTGGACAACAACACCTATGGAACCCACGAACTCGTTGTCGCCGACGCCAATGGTGCCAACCCGACGGTCATCGGACGCGACTTCCCGTGGGCGTCCTGGGGGCCGGACTCGAGCCAGATCGCCTGCGTGACGGCTGACGGCATCCACCTCATCGACCTTGCCACCCGCAAGCTGCTCAACACGCGGCCGCGCGAAGGGATCTTCCAGCAACTCATCTGGTCGCCCGACGGCAAGCGATTCGTCGGCACCGCCAATGGCCTGGGCGCGTTCTGGAACATCGGCTGCGTCGCCATGGGCGGAAAACTTGCCGCCGTGAGCGAGATAGACCGCTACAACTGCACACCTGACTGGATGCCTGACAGCAGTCACCTTCTTTACGCCCGCGGGATTGTTCCCAACGATGGCGGCCGCGCCCAGCTGTGGATGGCCGACGCCGACGGCAGCAAGCGGATGATGCTCTACGCGGAGGCGGGATGCCACATCTATGGCGCGTGCGCGTCGCCCGACGGCCACTTCCTCCTCTTCACCCGCAGCGTCGAGGATCTCGGCCCGGTCGCCAACAGCCAGACGACGATGGCCCTGGTCCGCCGCGCGGACACGCCGATGATCGGCCACCCCGACGACGCGCTGCGCAAGCAATTCCCCCAAGCCCGGGTTGCCGCCCCGCTCGATCTTGGTCCCGGATGGGAACCTCACTGGACCTTCAGCGAGGCCCCCGGCCAGCCATGAAATGCACCGCCCATGCGCACCTCAATTCTCTCCATTGTCATCGCCCTGCTAGCCATTGCCGGCTGCAACCCGCACGCCGAACCACCCGCGGACCCGCAGCTGACCGCGCATGGATCCATCGAGGTCACCGCGCGCCTCATCGAGATCCCTGAGGGGGCCATCTTCCAGCGCGACCTCTACGACTATGCCACGATCTTGAAATACGAAGTCCTCAGCGTGCACCGCGGGCCGCTGGCAGCCGGCGACATCGTCTTCGTTGGCCACTACAACCCATGGAAACCGCGCGCCGAGGCTGGCGACAAGCGCGTGAAGGTCCTCGGCGGCACGCTGCGCGAGTTCCGCGCCGGCGCGGTGCACCGGTTGGCGCTCGAGCCATCGATCGACGACCACTACATGGGCGGAATCGTCGACAAGTATTTCGGCCAACACCCGGCGCCCGCGCACTGGGCGGTGTGGACCAATGCCGCAGACTGAGCCGCGATGGTCTTCACCTCCTATCTGTTTGTGTTTTATTTCCTGCCGGTGGTGCTGGCGGTCTACTACGCGCTGCCGGCGCGGACCCGCTGGCGCAATGGCTGGCTGCTCGTCAGCAGCTACGTCTTCTACGGTTGGTGGAACCCATGGTTTGTCCTGCTGATGGCGGGCGTCACGGCGCTCAACTACACCTGCGGCGCGCTCATCGCCCGTCCCGGCGCAAGCGCGGCGCAACGCCGCCGGTGCCTTGTCGCCGC
>JBILQA010000229.1:0-4963 GCA_044373535.1 Akkermansiaceae bacterium
GGCGGCGTCACCCAGATGATCCCCAAGGACCGCGTGGAAAAAATCTCCGACTTTAACCGCTCGCTCATGCTCTCGTCCGACCAGCTTGGCCTCTCCGCCCAGGACATCGCCGACCTCGTCGAGTTCCTACGTAGCTATTAACGTCTGACCACCAACCCTCAACGCCGGCGCGGGTCACCCTGCCCCGGCGTTTTTCGCGCCGTTTTTTCATTCCGGGTGCAGAAAAGCCGCCCCGGCGGCGTATCGGGTGGGGTCCCAGCTCATTGAAACACCAAAAGTTATGCCAACTCATCGATTTCTCGCCGGGTTAATCGGTCTGCTCGCCCTGCCATTGATTTCCGGCCTGCGAGCTGCGGAGCCCGCCAAGCCTGAAGCGCACCTGAAGGTCCTTTTTTTGGGTGATCAAGGGATCCACAAGCCGGCCGAGCGGCTCCGCGACGCCGCACCGCCGATGCTCGATCGCGGCATTGACCTTGTTTACACCGAGGACCTTGGCGACCTTAACCGGGAGACCCTAGCGCTCTATCCGGCGATCATCATTTACGCCAACCACCCGAAGATCACCCCGGAGGCTGAGCAGGCACTGCTGGACTACGTGGCCAATGGCGGCGGCTTGGTGGCCCTGCACTCAGCCACCAATTGCTTTGGCAACTCGCCGAAGTTCATCGAGTTGGTTGGTGCGCGGTTCAAGAGCCACGGGGCCGGCGTGATGACCGATGAAATCGCCGCGCCCGACCACCCGCTGCTTGCTGGCTATAAGCCGTTTGAGTCGTGGGACGAGACGCGCGTCCACGTCGACCACAACGCGGCAGACCGGGTGGTCCTGACCTACCACAAGGACAAGAACAAGGAGCCTGAACCGTGGACCTGGGTCCGCACCCACGGCAAGGGCCGCGTGTTCTACACTTCATGGGGCCACGATGAGCGGACCTGGCGCAACCCGGGGTTCCACGACCTGCTTGAGCGGGCGATCCGCTGGGGCGCTGGCCAAGACGTCGCCAAGGTGCTGGCGACCCGGAAGCTCAATCAACCGTACGCGGACGCGCCGGTGGAAAACTACCCGCCGCCGGTGCCCGAGATCATCCGCAAGCAGGGCATCGACGAAAAGGAATACAGCCGCCAGCCAAAGCCGCTCCCGCCACAGGCATCCATGCAGCGGATGATCGTTCCGGCTGGTTTCCACGTCGAGTTGTTCGCCGCCGAGCCGGACGTCATCAACCCGATCGCCATGGCCTGGGACGAGCGCGGCCGGCTGTGGACGGTCGAAACCGTCGACTACCCGCACAACACCCTGGAAGGCAAGCCGGGCCACGACAAAATCCGGATCCTCGAGGACACCGACCACGACGGCCGCGCCGACAAGGTCACGGTGTTTGCCGACGACCTGAACATCCCGACCTGCCTCACCTTCCACGACGGCGGAGTGATCGTCATGCAGGCGCCGCACACCTTGTTCCTTAAGGACACCGACGGCGACGACAAGGCGGATGTCCGCACCGTGCTCGTTGAGGGATGGTCCCAGAAGGATACCCACGGCGGCCCCAATAACCTCCGCTACGGCCTGGACAACAAGATTTGGGGCACCGTGGGCATGGCCGGATTCAAGGGCAAGGTGGGCGCCACGGACTTCCCGTGGACCAACAACCAGATCTTCCGCCTCAACCAGCAAGGGACCCAACTTGAGCTTGTTCAGCGCCTGAGCAACAACTCGTGGGGTCTTGGGCTAAGCGAGGAGGGACTGGTGTTCGCCACCACCGCCAACGCCCAGCCGACGAATTTCTCCCCCATCGCGCAGCGCTATTTTGCCAAGGTTCCGGCGCTCAAGGCGGGCAACGCGCCGGGGATCTCGACGATTGGCCCGCGCTACCTGCCAGTGACCAACATGATCCGCCAGAACAACGTCCATGGCGGGTTCACCGCGGCTGGCGGCCACGCCCTCTACACCGCGCGCGCGTTTCCCAAGGAGTACTGGAACCGCACCGCATTCATCACCGAGCTCACCGGCCACTTGGTCGGCAGCTTTGCCCTGACGCCTGAGGGATCAAGCTTCTCATCCTTCAACAAAATGAACCTCATCGCCAGCGATGACCAATGGTTCTCCCCGGTCGCCGCCGAGGTGGGCCCCGATGGCGCCGTCTGGATCGCCGACCTTTACGAGTACATCACCCAGCACATGGTTCCCGGCCGGCCGGGCTCCGAACACGGTGGCGGCGCCGCCTACGTGACAGGCCTGCGGGATAAATCCTACGGCCGCATCTATCGCGTCGTCTGGGACGGTGCCAAACCGCCACAAGCGCTTGCCCTGCGCCGCGACGCAGCCGCCGAACTGGTGCAGACCCTCAAAAACGATAACCTGCTGTGGCGCACCCATGCCCAGCGCTTGCTGGTTGAACGGGCCAACCAGGACGTCGTGCCGCAACTCATCAAACTCATCGCCGATCCCGCGGTGGATGAAATTGGCCTCAACCCGGGTGCCATCCACGCTCTCTGGACGCTCCACGGCCTCCGCGCCCTGGACGGATCCAGTCCCACCGCCCTGGCGGCCGCCGTCACCGCGCTGCGCCACCCGTCACCCGGCGTGCGCCGCAATGCCGTTCAGGTGCTCCCGCCCACGGCCGCCTCGCGCGACGCGATCGTCGCCGCCAACCTGCTCTCCGACAACGACACCCAAGTGCGCATGGCGGCCCTGCTGGCCCTCTCTGAGATGCCTGCCGATGCGGCCACCGGCGCCGCCGTGGCCGCCAGCCTCGCGTCGCCCGGCGGCGCGAAAAACCGTGACGTATCTTTGGCGCACGCTGCCGCCATCGCCGCCAGCCAACATTCCGCCGGCTTCCTTGCCGCGGAGCGCAAGCCCGGTAGCCTTGCCGCCCGAACCGCCGAGACCCTCGCCGCGCCGCCGGCGGAGAGCTCCGCCAAGCCGAGCGACGCCAGGGTCATCGAACTCGGTGTGGTCGTCGATATGCTCAAGTTCAACACCGGAAAAATCACCGCAAAGGCTGGCGAAAAAATCCGCCTCGTCTTCTCCAACACCGACAAGCTTGAGCACAACCTCGCCATCCTCAAGCCCGGCTCCCTCGCCAAGGTCGGCGCCTTGGCCGATGCCATGGTCAACGCACCGGACGCGCGCCAACGCAACTACGTGCCGGACTCCCCGGAGGTGCTTTTCCACCTCCCCGTGGTGGATCCGGCCGACACCGCCTCCCTCGCGTTCACCGCCCCCGAGTCCCCGGGCGAATACCCGTTTGCCTGCCTTGTCCCTGGCCACTGGCGCGCCATGCAGGGCATTCTCGCCGTGAAGTAGACCCACAAACGCTCTGAGCCGCCCCCCGTGACGCCCTCTTGGTCGCGCGCGTCCTAAGCGACCTCCTCGCACGCCTCCTCGGCCATAAGCAGCTTCAGGGTTGGGATGATCTCGGCCAGCTCATTGACAACGGTGAACATCCCGCTTGTGCCCATGGCCTCAAGCATCGCCACAAGCGGATCCCAAAATCGCACCCCTCTCACATCCATCCGGTTGTAAACAACCACCGGCTTGCCGCTCATCAGCGGATTGCCCTGCTGCTTGAAGATCATCAACGCGAGCATCTCCTGCACGGTCCCCGCCCCGCCGGGAAAAACCACAAACGCGTCCGAGTTCTCAATCATCACCTCCATGCGCGTGTAAATGTCAGCGCGCAGCCAGAAGCTCGAGAGCCCCTCGGGCAAGCCCTCGAGCTCAATGATGTGTGGCACGTTTGAACCGCCCGTCCAGCCGCCCGCGGCGACCGACCCGCGCACCACCGCTCCCATGATCCCGGAGTTCCCGGCCCCAGAAACACAACCCATCCGGTTCTGCGCCAGCAACTGGCCCAAGCCGTAGCCGTCCGCCAGATACCCGTCCTCCTCAATCGACGCCGAGCAAAACACGCAAACGTTGCCGGCATGCAGCGGCGGCAGCGGCGTGTCGTAGCTGCGCACCGTGCTCTCCGTGATGCGCGCCCGCTCAACCTCGGGAAGCCCCATCACCCGCACCTGCTCCAATGACTCAAGCACGCCGCCGGGCTTGTCCGCGCGCAGGAGGTAGTCCCGGTAGTCCTGACGAATCGTCCCGAGCGCGCGCAGATGACCCAGCAGCGAGAAGATCGGGTCCCACGACCCGTCGCTGTTGAGCACCACCGTCGGCTTGCCCGCCAAGTTGCGGTCCAGCGTTTGGTAGCCGACGAAGATCGAGATCGCCTTGAACAGGTCCTCAAGCGTGGCTCCCGGGGTGAAGACAAACGCGTCGGACTCGACGATCTTGCGCTCGATGTTGGCCAAGGTGATTCGCTGATCACCGTTGGAGTTGTAGATGTCCCAACCGCTGCCAAACAGCAGCGACAACAACTCCGCGCGTGCCACCCGCCCCGGGTCCCTCTCCCCGCGCACTGTCCCTGATAGTCTCACCTTCGGCATCTGATTCCTCCCACTCTAATTTTGTTACTCCGCCCCCCGCGCCGCATCCCGCCGCGCGAACTTCACCGTACACCAACCACCCAACAAACGCCACAGGTGATAGATGCCCCACCTAACCTTGCGGCCCGCCAAAGGCCAACAAAGCCAGCGCCGGAATCGGCAGCGGCTTGCCCACCAGCAGGTCCTCAAGCAGGTTGTTGAGCCACGGCCGTGTCGCGGCCACTCCCTCAAACGTCAGTTGGTTGGCCCCGTCGACCAGGTTGACCCGGTAGCGCCCCTCAACACGGATCGGCAGCTTCTCGCCCTCCAGGAGGACCTCCAGGCTAACCGCCCGCTCGCGGCTGTGGATGCGCAGGTCGGTGAGCTTGGCATACCGCTCCAAGCGCCCCGCGATGAAGCTCTTCGCAGCACTTGACGCCAGTGAATCCTTAATCCCGCCAAACATGATGCCTCAGCGTAGCACCTCTACCGCGTTTGCGAAGCGCCATTCATCCAACCTTGGACTGCTGCAGCCTGCAGCCGCTTTTCCGGT
>JBILQA010000230.1:0-4941 GCA_044373535.1 Akkermansiaceae bacterium
CATCGGAAAAACCACCCGCCAGAATGTCGTCCAGCGCCCCGCTCCCAGGGTCGCGGCCGCCTCCTCGTACTCCGCGCTGAAGTCCTCCATCACCGGCTGCAGGGTCCGCACCACAAATGGAAACCCGATGAAGGTCAGCGCGATAAACACCCCCAGCGGGGTGTAGGCCACCTGCACTCCAAGCTTTGTCAGGTACGCCCCGATCCAGCCGTCCGGCGCGTAGATGGCCGTCAGGGTGATGCCCGCCACCGCCGTTGGCAGAGCGAACGGCAGGTCAACCATCGCATCCAGCAGCCGCTTGCCGGGAAAAGAATAGCGCACCAGCACCCAGGTGACCAGCAGGCCAAAGACGGTGCTCACCGCCGCCGCCGCCGCGCTGGCGCCAAACGTCAGCTTGGCCGCCCCAAGCACCTGCGGCGCGCTGAGAATCCGCCACCATTCCGCCGGCCCGAGACCGGAGGCCTTGAGGAACAAGGCAGTCAGCGGAATCAGGATGATCAGGCTCAGGTAAGTCAGGGTGAACCCAAGGGACAACCCGAAGCCTGGAATGACGCGGCGGTTGGACATGATGGCTAGATGGAGCTGCTAGCCCTAACGGCCCTGGATCTGGTCGAAGGTCCCGCCGTCGTCAAAGTGGGTCTTCTGCGCCTTGCCCCAGCCGCCGAAGTTTTTGTCGATGGTCACCAGGTTGATCTGCGGGAAGTTCTTGGCCCACTTCTGCAGGGCGGCGGCGCTGCGCGGCCGGTAGAAATGCTTGCCCGCGATATCTTGGCCTTCCTCGCTATAAAGGTAGGTGAGATAGGCCTTGGCCAGCGCCTCGGTGCCGTGCTTCTTGGTGTTTTTCTCCACCACGGCCACCGGCGGCTCGGCGAGAATGCTAAGCGAGGGAATGACGATCTCGGTTTTCCCGGGGAACTCCTTCTCAATCAGGTGCGCCTCGTTTTCCCACGCCAGCAGCACGTCGCCAATCCCGCGCTGCGCAAAGGTCGTCGTCGAACCCCGCGCCCCGGTGTCGAGCACCGGCACGTTCTTGTAGAGCGTGCGGACAAACTCCTTCACCTTCGCCTGATCCCCGCCAAACTTCTTCTCCGCGTACGCCCAGGCGGCCAAATAATTCCAGCGCGCCCCGCCCGAGGTCTTCGGGTTCGGCGTGATGACTTGCATCTTGTCCCGCACAAGGTCGTTCCAGTCCTTGATCCCCTTCGGGTTGCCCTTGCGCACCACAAACACGATCGTCGAGGTGTACGGCGCGCTGTTGTCAGGGAACTTCGTCTGCCAGTCGGCCGGCAACAAGTTCGCCTGCTTGGCGATCGCGTCAATGTCACCCGAAAGCGCCAAGGTCACCACGTCCGCACTCAGGCCTTCCACCACCGAGCGCGCCTGCTTCCCGGAACCACCGTGGGATTGCTTGACCACCAGCTTCTTGCCCGTCTGCGCCTGCCACTGCTTGGCAAACGCCGCGTTGAACTCCACGTAAAACTCACGCGTCGGGTCGTACGACACGTTGAGCAACTCGTCACCCAGCGCACTGGTGACCAGCAGCGCGGCGACGGCGAAAATACGGTTGAGGGATTTCATTGTTAGGAATGGTTGCAAATTGTTCTGAAACGTTTCGTTAAGTTGGATCTCCCGCCCGGTTAGAACGACAACCGCAGCCCGGTCAGCAGCGTCCAGCCGTCGTAGGCCTCGGTGGCGTCATTCTCCAGGCGCGACCACTCGGCGCCGGCGAGCACCTTGAGTTTGTCGCCGTAGAGGAAGTACTGCAGGCCGCCGTAGAGGGCGTGGTAGGTGTCGCCGCGCGCGGAGTTGGTGGCCACGGTCCGCTCGTAGCGCGACTGGCCGAGGACGCCGAGCGGCTCTTCGGAATGGGCGTAGGAATAGCGCCCGACGAGCTGGAGTTTTTTCGGCACCAGGTCGTAGCTTGGCTGGATGAAGAAGCCAAACACGTCGCTGTTTTTCCCGTCGCCACCGGTGGCATAGTAGCCCTCAAGGACGACGGCCGAGTAGCCGCTCTTGACCCAGAAGGTCGACGAGAGGATGTCGTCGTAGCGGCCAAGCACGAGGTCGTTGGCCTCGCGGTCGCTGTGGAGCCAGTCGAAGCGGAAGTCGGCCTTCTCGAGGTCAAGGAGGTGCTTGAAGTCGTAGCCGCCGCCGAGGGAGTATGAGAGGCCGCCATTGAAATCGCCAAACTCGCCGTCGCCAAACGCGCCGCTGCCGCCGGTGGTCGCCGGCGTGTCGTTGGAGAAAATCCCGGCGCGCCAGCTGTAGGCGTCGAGCGTCCCCTCGGCGGTCAGCGCGGTCGCGCGGTTGACCCCCAACTGGTTGAATATCTGGGAGCGCTCAAACGTCGGCTGGTTGATGCTCGGCTCCAGCCAGTCGTAGTGGCCGATGAGTGTCTTGGTCTTTCCCGCCGTGATGCTCAGCTTGGAGCTTGGCTTCCAGCGGATGTAGGCGTCGACGAGCCCGTCGTAGAAATCGTGGAACCCGTCGTTGCTCTGGAAGTCCGCGCGCACCTCGACCTTCTTGTCGAAGAGTTTCGCGTCAAAGCCGAAGCGCGAGCGCCGGTCCTCCCAGTCGCTCTGGCTGCCCTGGGCAGCATCCACATCCCAGTACTGGCCATGGTAGCGGCCACGGAGTTTGAACTCCTCGAGAACCGGGTTAAGGTCATCCTTGTATAAAGTGGCGTGGCCCCAAAGCTCGTCCCAGGCGCTGGGCTCAAGAAACTTCGTGGTGCCGTCCTCGGCATTGGCCAACCCGCTTAGCGTGAGGGCGGCAAGGAGTGGAAGGAGACGCAGGCTGTGGTTGCGGTATTTTGGTGTTTTCATGTTTCTCTGCGGAGCGTCCGCGTCCGGTGTTCCGGTGAGCTTTCGCAGATGGTTGCCTTGGAATCCCCCGCGCATGCGGTAGGTGGAGAATCGGGTTCGCTGGCACAAGTCCCTCCGGTGGCCCCGGTCAGTCCCGCCAGCGTTCTGGTTTGCCGGCCGCTCAGCTTGGGCCGCTGCTGGCCTTGCGGTCGCGCACGGCGACAAAGCGCGTCTTTTCAACGCTCTCAATTTGGGTCACCTGGCCGTCGTGCACGGTGATCTGCACCGAGCCGAAGCGCAGGTTGCTCACGTTGCGCCGCACCACCTCAAGCCAGTCGGCTTCCGGTCCATTCGCGGCAAAGGGTTCTGGGGAGTTAGTGGTCATGGGAAATTTCTGGGGTGGAAGTGGCAAGTTGCGACAGCCCGGCCAAAAATCCATCCGCGGGATCCGCCTTGCCCTTGCCGGCCACCGCCGCGGTCGCTCCGAGCACACCACTGGCAAACGGCGGCACAATCCCGTCACGGCGCATCTTGCGCAACGTCACCTCAACGACTTGCGCCACCGTGTAGCGGTCCAGGATGTTGGCGATCGCGTTGCGCACATCGATCATGACCATCCGCAACCCGCAGTGCGCCTCGTCCGGGCAGGTGCACGGCTGGTACGCGTTCTCGCTCGCGCAGCAGATCGGTGCCAAGCGCCCGTCCATCAAGCGCACCAAGTCGCCCAACCGGATCTCCTCCGCCGGCTTGGCCAGCGCATACCCACCAAACTTCCCCCGCTGCGTCTCCACCAACCCGGCCTCGCGCAGCTCCTGCAAAATCCGCTCCACGAACTTCAACGGCAACCGATTGGCCTCCGCCAGCTCCGCTCCCGACACCGTCGCGCGCCCAACCTCCCCGGCAATCCCCAGGTTGATCATCGCTCGCAACGCGTATTCTGCTTTCTTGGATAGGTGCATTCGGTAATGTGGAGCGGGAAGTATAGATTAAATTGTGGGCGGGCAAGCGGAAAAGTGACGAAATCCCGAAAAATCTTATAATCCGTTGCATATGAGTCAATTACCCCTGTCCGGCGGCCGCCGTGCGGTGATTCATCAATCGCTTTGCCTGATGGCCCTCGCCGCGGAACTGGCGGCGGGTCAGGCCTTGGGAGCAACGCCCAGCCATATCATGCCCATCGTTTTCCTTGAACCATCCCATAAATATGGGAGCTTCCATGGGTGAAAACGACCCTTGAAATTCCGGATGAAACCTTCCGCCAGGCGAAGGTCCGGGCGGCGCTGCGAAACATCCCCCTCCGGCAGTTCGTGACCGAAGCGGTGGAGGAGAAACTGGCGAAGTCGTCCGAAGATCCGGCCACACCTCCCTGGATGGCCGGGTTTGGCGACTTGGCCGATCTGGCCGATGAATCCCGTCGCCTGATGGCCCTCGTTGCAGAGGAGTTCGAAGCCGTCGACTCCGAGGACGAGGCATGATCCTCGATACCAACGCGCTCAGCGCATGGGCGGATGGAGATCCGGCATGCCGCGATGCCTTTCTTTCCGCCAAGCGCCTGGTCTTGCCCGTCATCGTGCTCGGCGAATACCTGTTCGGGATTCGCCAATCAAAATTCCGCAGCCGCTACGACGAGTGGCTCGCCAAGAATCTGCCGATGGTCGAAATCCACCAGGTCACGCCAAACACCTCCGGTATCTATGCCGACGCCCGTCTATGGCTCAAATTCAACGGCACCCCGATCCCCTCCAATGACCTGTGGATCGCCGCAATGACCCTCGAACACCGGCTTCCCTTACTCAGCAACGATACCCATTTCGACCGCGTTCCAGGAGTCCAGCGCATCCCGTTTTGAACCGCCTCCACCAGATCCATGCCGAACTCCGCGAACTGGAAGCGCGGCGGAAGCAATTGGTCCGCGAGCGGGAACCATTGCTATCGGAGGAACGCCACGAAAAGACCACGGCTCCGCATTCGCCCGAGGAAAACGCGTGGGTTCGCGTCGGTGCAGGCCGACCAAGCCGAAAAGCGTCTTAAGAGCTTAAAATATCCTACCGTTGAATTTCCAGAACCCGGGCCTTTTTTTGACCACCCGCCGGAAGATTCCGCGCTACAGAAGCCATTGAATAGGAGCATCAGCGGA
>JBILQA010000231.1:0-4908 GCA_044373535.1 Akkermansiaceae bacterium
GCTCGTCTTCAACATTCTCGACGTCACCTCGGCCCAGACCACCGAGCTTGAGCCCGTCGTCACCCAGAACGCCCCGGACCAGCTGCGCAACCTCGTCGAGGTCAACCGCGTCGTCTGCAAGAAAAATCTCCAGGAGTGCTTCAACGACGCTCTCTACTACCGCGACCAGATGCGCGCACAGTTCTTCTACGGCAACGCCACCCTGCGCGAGCGCGGCCTGGCCGAAGCCTGGTTCTGGCACATCCTCACCCGCATCTCCAAACTCCTCCAGGAGTTAGAGACCATCCCCGAGGACCTGCGCGAACTGTCTAACACGCTGGTGGACTTCTACTACGGCAACTTCTCGCTGTTCCAGTCCCTGCCGGACTCCTGGGCGATCAACCAGCTCTTCCCGATCATGCCCATCCACCGGCTCAACGAGAAGCCCAAGCACCGCGCCGTGCTCGCCGACATCACCTGCGACTGCGACGGCAAGATCGACCGCTTCATCGACCGCGAGGACGTCGCCAAGTCCCTTGCCCTCCACGACCTCCGCCCGGACGAGCCGTACTATGTCGGCATCTTCCTCGTCGGCGCCTATCAGGAAACCCTCGGCGACCTGCACAACCTGCTAGGCGACACCAACGTCGTCGGCGTGCACGTCGAGAATGGCCGCCCGGTTTACACCCACGAGGTCGAGGGCGACACGGTTGCCGACGTTCTCACCTACGTCGAATACGACCCGAAGGAGCTCGCCGCGCGCTTCCGCTCGTTTGCCGAGCGCGCCGTCGCTGAAGGCCGCATCACGCCGAAGGAGCGCCGCGAGATCCTCGACACCTACCGCGCCGGCCTCAACGGCTACACCTACTTCGAGAGCTAGCAGCCGCTCATCCCCCCGACGTCAACCCGGTTAAACCGGTCGCTTGGCGTCAGCCCTCATCGCCTATGCATCAATTCCCCGGCGGCGTCGCTGGTGGCGCTGGTGGCGCTGGTGGCGCCACTGGCGCGGGCGGCACGGGCGGCGCGGGCGGCGGAGGGAACAGGTTCGCCCATTCGTGCAGTTCCGCGCCCTCGCCGAGCCCGCCGATCTCCTGCAGCAGGCCCTCGCACTTTGAGCGCCATGCCGCGTAGTCCGGCGCGCACTTGGGGCTCTCCGCCGTGCCGGGAAACACCAGGTAGGTCACGGTTAGGTCCGAGACCGGCCGCTTGTACGGCGTCGCGGCCGGGTTGATCTCCTTGGCCAGGCGCAGCGACGCCTCGCCCACCTTGAACGTCGGTCCGCCGTCCCCAACGATCGCCGGATAGAGCTTGTTGCCGTGGACCACCACCGCGTAGTCCCCCACCTTCGGCGCGAACGGGTCGCTCCGGTCGGTTAGCAGGTTGATGGAAATGACGATGTACGGGTCGTACTCGGCCACCAGGAAGCTGCGGTACTTCATGTCCTCAATCCCGCGCTTGAGAAAGGCAATGCGCTCCTTGAGCCACTTCTTGCGCTCGGCCGTGGTCGCCGGCCGCTCGAGCTCCTCGTTGGCGTTCTTCACCCGCTCCTGCCAGCCAGCGCTCATCGGGTTGGCCACCGTGCCGGTCTTTTTCCACCCGTAGCTGGTGAACGGCTGATAGTTGGCCGACTTCACGATCTCGTCTGGCATCGTGGCCAAGCGGTCGCCGTCGGAGCCGTCCGACACCACGTCCATCTCCGCCTGCAACAGAAACACCTTGCGCCCATCCGGGTGTGTTAGGTTCAGGATCGTCTCGCAGTCATACATGTTGTGCTTTGTTAGCAGCTCGTTGAGCTGCGTGGCATCGCGCTTGAGCCGCTCGGTCTTGTCCTTGTAGAGCGTGTTGAAATGCGGCGAGACGACCGCCTTGTCCATCATCGGGACGAGCCCCGGCAGCAGCGCGCCGAGCCCGCCGTTGACCTTCTCGAGCTCGCCAAGCGTCTTGGACGCCTCGGGCACGCGCACCCGCAGCAGGAACTCCGCCACGTAGCTTTCCCCATCGCTGCGCTCCGCGGAGGCCAGCCCGCCCGGCTCAACCTCCACCCGCGTCTTGAGCGTGATCCCCTTGGCCAGCGCGCGCACGTCCCCGCCGGACGTCCCCATGCTGCTGCTTGGCACCTCTGGCTCAGGCACCAACACCTCCGGATCCGGCGCCACCTCCGCCGGTCTCTCAACAACTTCCGGCACCACCACCGGATCCACCGACCGTTCCACCGGCGCCACCGCCGGCCCATGCACCAGCTCAATGAGACCCCGCTTGATCTTCCCCGGCACCGCGGTGAACAACAAGCCCACCCCCACTAAAACCAAGCCCACCAGACCATAGCCCAGCGCGCGCAGCCACGACCTGCCGCCGCGGCCACCACCGCTCCCGCGCCTCACCCTGCGATTCTTTTTCCCACCAAACACCCCGACACCATACGGATTTCCCTGCCCTGATCAACCGGGATATATCCCCACCCGCATGGGCCCGCCGCCCAATCCGCCCCGGTTCGCCTAACATCCAAGCGGCTCCCGCCGCGCCACCATGCGCAACAACCCGCCGAGCGCCACGGCCGCCAGGAGGTGCTTGAGCGTGTGGCCGCTGATCCCGCCATGGGCAAAGATGTGCCCGTCGAACTCCTCGCCGAGCTTGGCCAGCGCGTACCACCCGACCGCCCAGAGGTAGCCCGACGCCCGGGTGTAGCGCGCGCCAAACAACCCGATGACCAGCGGCACCAGCAGCAGCGGCAGATACTGCGCCAGCGCGTATGGCCGCAGGTCGCCGTGCCCCGCAGCCTCGCTCCACGCCCAGTAGATTACGCTGGCAAATCCGGCGAGCACCAGCGGCCCAAGCATGGCGAGCCCGCCACGCACGCTGATGCGCTCGCACACCAGCGCCGCAAAGATCGGCGTGGTCACCAGGGTCATCGGCAAGCGGTCCCACACCAGCGTCGCGTTTGTTGGATCAAGGTGATAGTAGGCCGACCCGATTCCTGTCAGCGCCACTCCGAGAAAAATCACCCGCCACACCCACGCCTCGCGCGGGTCGCGAAACCAACCCGCCGCGCTTGGCCTGCCGAGCCGCCACACCCCCAACGCCCCGACGAGCACAAACCCGATGTTGGAGACCACGTCGAGAAAGTTGGGCACCCCTAAGCACCCGCGCCGGTCGGCAAACCGGTGGTAGCCCGGGTCCTGGGCGATGGGCGGAAAGAACCAGATCCCTACGATTGGAACGGCCGCGGCCAGCGCGAGAAGGAGGATCTTCTGGTTTTTAGTCATCCTCAGCGCGGATTACTAACGCCTAACATCCCCGGCCTAACCTTTCGACAGGGTCTCGAACACCGGCGCGGGAACGTAGCGCCGCACGGTGTCCTCCCAGCCCTCCGGCCCGATGAGGCTCTTGATCATGCTTGAGGAAAGCTCGGCGATGTCGCGCGGCGGCATCAGGAACACGGTGGTAATCTGCTCGGCCATGTCGCCGTTGATGTGGCGCATCACCCGCTCGTACTCGTAGTCGCCCTGCGAGCGGATTCCACGCAGGATGTAGTCCGCCCCCATCCGCTTCGCGTAGTCGACCAGATAGCGGTTGTCGAAGTGCGCGATGGTTAGACGCTCGCACGAGGGAATCGAGCGGCGCAGCAACTCGAGCCGCTCGGGCACGCTGAACGTGTAGGATTTCGATGGATTGGTCCCGATCGCCACGATGAGCCGGTCAAACAGCTCAAGGCCGCGCTCGATCATCCACAGGTGCCCGTTGGTCAGGGGGTCGAAGGATCCGGCATAAACGGCGGTGCGCATGCCGTTAGATAAACCGCCCCGCCGCCCCGTGTCAGCCGCAATCACTTCCCGCCCCGGCGGCAAAAAACGGGTTGTGCGCCATCTCGATGGCCACGCTCGTCACCGGCCCGTGGCCCGGCAGCAGCAGGGTGTCGCCCGGCAGCGTTAGGATCTGGTCGCGGATGCGCATCCGGGCCAATAGAAAGCTCTCGCGGTCAGGGCATCCCCCCATCGACCCGGCAAACAACGCGTCACCGACCACGCACACCGGCTTGCTCAGCCCGTCGACCCGGTAGGACATCGCCCCGGGAGTGTGGCCCTCGGTTGCGAGCGCGCTGACCCTAACAGCCCCAAACTCGTGCGCCTCGTGGGCCTCAAGCGGCAGGGTGGCATGCAGCGCCTCATGCTCGGGCGCGTAGATCCGCTCGCTTATCCTGCGCAGAGCCGGCAGGCCACCGACGTGGTCCGCGTGGCCATGGGTGATAAAGACCGCGTCGAGCCGGTGGACCGCCCGGCCCAGCAGCACCTTGTCCAGCGCGTCCGCGTCCGTGCCGCTGTCAAACATCAGCGTGGCCCCCGGTGCGCGCACCAGCCAGACGTTGACCCCAAGGTCGCCAAACGGAATGACCAACCGCGTCACCTCCGGCGGCAGCGCGGGCTCGGGCGGATACTGCGGGTGGCGGGCAAGCGCCTCGGGATCAATGCCCAGCACCGCGGCCACCGCCCGCGCGGTGGCCGCGGAGAAGGTCCCCAACAACAACAGTTGGACATCCCCCTCGGCCACGCCGGCGCGCCCGGCCACCTCCTCCGGGCTCAGGCCGCAGCCCTTCATGGCCTTGCGCAGCACGTAGGAGAAGTCGTCTTCGAGGGTCGTCACATCGCTAACATAGCGCGCATTCTCCGCGGTTCGACCCCTCAATGCGGGAAAAACCATCCCGCGCGGGAATTCGCCAGGCGCTTGAGCGCATTTGTCCTTGGCATTTTTGTCCCGCCCCGGAGACTCCCGCGCATGGCAACTCCCAAGCTTTTCAGCCCCGGCCCGGTCGATGTCTCCGCGCAAACCTACGCGGCCATGGCCCAAACGATGATCGGCCACCGCGGCAGCGAGTTTGAGGCCCTCTACGCCTCCCTCCAGCCGGGCCTCCAACAAATGTTTGGCACCGCCCGC
>JBILQA010000232.1:0-4852 GCA_044373535.1 Akkermansiaceae bacterium
GCGGAATTCGCACCGCCGGTGAGCTCGCCGAGGCGCTGCGTGGACTGCAGCGCGGCAAGCGCCACCGCCGCCGCCGCAGCCCGCTGAGCGTGGTGGTGACGACGACGGTGCTAACAGCAGGAATGCTGGTGCTGGGCTGGGAGGTGCTGCGCAACAGCCCGTGGTCGCGCGAGTGGGCGCCGTTGATCGAGGCTGTTGGGGGATCTGCGGTGGAAACCCGCATGGGGCAGGTCCGCATTGTTAGTTATCCGGAAGGAGCGGATGTTTTTGATGCAAGCGGCCAGCGCGTGGGCACCACGCCCACCCAGATGCTGGTGCCGGTTGGGCGGCGGGCGGTTTTCTCTATCCGCCAGAGCGGATTCCGTCCGGTCGAGATCGACCACTGGGTTTCCGCCGCGGCCGTGGGAGACCCTCTGGTGTTAGGCAAGGAGCTGGAGATCTTTCGTCCGCCGCAGGCTGGCGAGCCATGGGTGGACCATCTGGGGATGAAATATCTGCCAGTCGACCAGCATCATGTGAGCGCGGGCTACGTGACCGAGGCGGTGTGGCGCCGCTTTGAGCGCCAGGCGAGGCGCGCCGAGGCAGGCGAGGTCATTGAGGTCAGCGAGCGGGGCGAAAAGCGCAAGGTCGTCGCTGTGACCGAGGCGGACGCGGCGGCCTTTGCCAACTGGGCGACGGAAACCGGCAAGACCGGCTACCTGCGAGAGGACGACTATTACCTTGCTGTTATGGCGGACAGTGGCTTTCAGGGTGATGGGCTAACAGCCAAGGGGCACGAGTCTGGTTTGCGCCCGTTCTCCGCGACGGTCTGCAAGATTCCCTATGCGACCCTTGAGCTGGCCACGGTGCCGCCGGGTGCGGACGTGTTCATTGGCAATGAGCTGGTTGGCAACACGAGCGAGCCGCTGCGGCTGACGCGCATCAAGCCGGGCCGGGTGCGTTTGCGCATGTTGTTGGAAGGTTACAAGCCCAAGCAGGTCGACCTGATGGCGGGTGCTGACGGGTTGGTTTCCTATGTGGGCGAGCTTGTGCGCAACCAAGGAGTGAGGTTTGGGCGTGACTGGGAAAACGGGCTGGGAATGAAGTTTGTGCCGCTTGGACCCGACCTCATGGCGTCCATTTATGAGACGCGGGTGAGCGATTACGCACCCTTCGCGCAGGCCATCGAGGCGCGGCGCCCGCCGAAGCCGGAGTTCCATCAGACCGAGGACCATCCTGTCGTCAGCGTCTCGCGCGAGGACGCGGAAGCGTTCTGCCTCTGGCTAACAGCCCGGGAGCGCGCCCAGGAGCGGATTGGCCGCAGCCACTACTACCGGTTGCCGACCGATCTGGAGTGGAGCCTGATGGCGTTTCTCGTCGATGAAAGCGGGGCGACTCCGGGAGAGCGCGACGCGCGCAAGGAGGCGATTTTCCCTTGGGGCCGCGAGTGGCCACCGGATCGTCTGGCCGCGCCGGTGGGCAACTTGGCTGACCGGACCGCAGCGCAATCGCCGGGCACGCCGCAAGGGCGCTCGATACCCAACTATGTGGATGGATTCGCCAGCACTTCGCCGGTGGGGAGTTTTCCGCCCAATGCGCGGGGCATCTACGACCTGTGCGGCAATGTGCACGAGTGGGTGGGCGAGGACTACAGCAAGACGGCGCGCTTTGGGGTGTTGCGCGGCGGCGGTTGGAAAACCTATCAGCAGGAGCATCTCGTGCTAGGCTGGCGCAATGCGGTGCCGCCTGGGTTCCGCGACAACATTTACGGATTCCGTGTGGTGCTGGCCAAGGAAAGCTCGGCGGATCCAAACAAGCAGAGGACAAACAAAGAATAAGATGGTTGAGATCAAAATCGATTACCAAGGCGGACTGCATTGCAGCGCAGCGCATGGGCCTTCGGGCCAGCTGCTAGCCACCGATGCGCCCGCGGACAACTGCGGGCGAGGTGAGAGTTTCTCGCCCACTGACTTGGTGGCCACCGCTCTGGGCAGCTGCATAGCCACGACGATGGGCATCGTTGCGGGGCGCAAGGGCATCGAGCTGGAAGGCAGCCGCTTTACGGTGCGCAAGTTCATGTCCGAGGACGCGCCGCGGCGCATCGCGCGGCTCGAGGTGGACGCCGTGATTGCGTTAGCCGCGGACCATCCCGAGCGCAAGCTGCTGGAGGGAGCGGCCCATGCCTGTCCGGTAACCCGCAGCCTGCACCCCGACGTTGAGCTCGTGATCGCCTGGCAATGGGTCGGCTGATGCGTCAGGCAAACCAGCCGTTGAGGGTGGCGAGGTCGGTGGCCATCGCGGCGAGCAGCTTTGCGCTTGTGTTGTCCGTGTACTCGACGTGCAGGGAGATTGGCGTGTTGGGCGCGAGCAGCTCGCGCACCATGGCGGCGGCCTTGCGGTCGACAGCCCCCTCGCCTAACGGGACGGCGGAACTCTTGCGGTTGGCGATTTTGTAATCCTTGAAATACACCGCGACGATCTGTGGCGCGGCGCGGCGGAAGTTCAGCTCCCAAGTGTTGGTTCCCTCGACCGTGGCGTGGGCGAAGTCAAAGGCGAGGCCAAGGTGCGCCGGGTCGACCCCGTCCAACAGTCCGACCATGTCCCAGATGGGGGCTCCGACGTAGTCGTTGCCGCGGTGGTTTTGGTATTGCCCTTGGATGCCAAGCTGGGCGTTGAGAGCGGCGAGGTCCATGAGCTGGGCCCGGAGGTTTTCGAGCTGGCGGGCGAGCGGCTGGTCTTTGGCGTAGTGGAGGTGGGCAAGGCGGTAGCGCTTGATGCCCAGTTGCACGGCGGTGCGCAGAATGGTTTCGGTTTGTCCGGCCTTGTCGACGCCGCTGATGCCAGTGGTCATGATCTGAACCTCGATCCGGCGCTTGCGCAGGGCCTCGACGAAGGCTGGCAGCTTGTCCGCGACCTCCTGGGGCTTAATGTGGCCGTCCGCCCGGATGGGCGCCTCGATGAATCGCACACCCAAGGTGGAGAGCTTCTCTGCGAGGTCGTCGAAGGGCAGCGCCTCCAAGCCCTTGGTGAAAACGCCGCGCGGATAGTCGCCGGCGCCGCTGGCCTCGGCGCCGATGGCTGGCAATCCCGCAAGGGCTGCGAGGGTGAAACCGGTACGCTGGAGAAAATCGCGACGCTTCATGGCCCTAGGTTAGGGGCCAATCTTCGGCGGTCAACCCTTGCCAAACAGGGCTTTTGCCACCCTTGAGGTGAAAATAGGATTGCTTCCGAGGCTGCCCCGGGTATCACTTGGGCACAAATCCGAACAAAACAAGGCAACAAACTAAGGATTATGTTTCCCGACCACGCCCTTCTGAGTCCCGCGCAGCGTCAGGCGCTCGCCAGCGTCCTGCCCACCATGGATGCCAGCCAGCGCGCCTGGCTCAGCGGATTTCTTGCTGCCCCAATGGCGGCGGCGGCCCCCGCGGCGCCTAGCGCGCTTCCCCTGACGATCCTTTACGGCACCGAGTCGGGCAACTCCGAGGCGCTTGCCGACAAGACGGCCAAGGAGGCAAAGAAGCGCGGCTTCAAGCCGCTTGTCCTGAACATGGCGCAAACCTCGGTGGCCGCTGTGGCGCAGAGCGCGAACCTGTTAGTCATCATCAGCACCTGGGGCGACGGCGAACCGCCGGAAGGGGCGACGGCCTTCTACAAGGACTTCATGAACAGCGCGCCGTCATTTGCAAACACGCGCTTTTCGGTCTGCGCGCTGGGCGACACGAGCTACGAGAAGTTCTGCCAGATCGGCAAGGACATCGATGAGCGGCTCGAAGCGCTTGGCGGCAAGCGCATAGCGGCGCGCCAAGACTGCGACGTGGACTACGAGGAAGCGCACACGGCGTGGATGCATGCGGCGCTTGACGCGTTGGCGCCTGCCCCTGGCGTGTTAGCCACCGCGCCTGCGGGAGCGAGCGTGGCCGTGGCACCCGCGGAGGTGGCTTTTGACAAGCGCAACCCGTTCCCGGCCGAGGCGCTGGTCAACATTGTACTCAACGGCAGCCGCTCCGAGAAGGAAACCCGCCATCTGGAGTTTTCCCTCGAGGGATCAGGGATGAGCTATCTTCCGGGTGACGCGCTGGCCGTCGTCCCGGTCAATCCGCCTGACGCGGTTGAGGCTCTGCTGCAGGCCACCGGGCTAACAGGCACGGAGGAGATCGAGGTCAAGGGGGCCGGCCCTAAGCTGCTAGCTGATGCGCTGCGGGAGGATTTTGACATCACCGCGTTGTCGCGCGCGGTGCTGAAAAAGTACCAGGAGCTCGTCGGCTCGACGAAGCTGGCCGAGATGCTTGGCGACGAGGCGAAGGATGCGCTGAAGAGTTTCCTTTGGGGCCGCCAGATTGTCGATGCGCTCGAGGAGTTCCCACTGCGGGGAATCACCGCGCATCAGCTTGCCGGGATCTTCCGCAAGCTGCCGCCGCGGCTCTACTCGATTGCCTCAAGCCCGCTGGCCCATCCGGGCGAGGTCCACCTGACAGTGGCGGCCGTCCGCTACCATAGTCGCGGGCGCGAGCGCAAAGGGGTGGCCTCAACCTATCTCGCCGACCTGGTGCGGCCCGGCAGCAAGGTGCCGGTCTACACGCACCAGAACAAAAATTTCCGCCTTCCCGTCGGCGGTGAGACGCCGATGATCATGGTGGGGCCAGGCACGGGCGTGGCGCCTTTCCGGGCTTTTGTTGAGGAGCGCGGCGAGCTCGGTCACAGCGGCAAGAACTGGCTGTTCTTCGGTGAGCAGCGCTACAACGAGGACTTCCTCTATCAGCTCGAGTGGCAGCAGCACCTCAAGAGCGGCGTCCTGAGCAAGCTCGATGTCGCCTTCTCACGCGACCAACCCGAGAAGGTCTACGTGCAGCACCGGATGTTGGAGCGCGGCGCG
>JBILQA010000233.1:0-4847 GCA_044373535.1 Akkermansiaceae bacterium
TCACGGCGAGGCCGGGGTGAAGCCCATGATGAGATTGAATTGCGCAGCAAGCTCGCCGATTTTTGATCCCGGCAGCGGGACGAAATTCACGGAGAGCGCCTTGCGGCCGTCCGTGGATTCTCCCATATAGATTCCGTCGCGCTCATTGGAGGCCTCGCCGGCGATGTAGCACTGGGTCGTCCACCGTTCGTGGCCCTTCATCTTCACGGCGAAGTGGATGTGCGGCGTGCGCCCTGGGTAGGCGACAGGTTTGACGGTGCGGAAATAGTACTCGCCGGTTGAGCCGGTGAGGAAGCGGCCAAACCCTTGGAAGTTCTTGTCACGCTTTTCGGTCTCGGAGCTTCCTTTGTGGAGGTAGACGCCGTTGCCGTCGACCTGCCAGATTTCCACCACGGCATTGCGGATCGGTTTGCCGGTGGCGTCGCTGAGGCGGCCGGACAAGTGGGTGATCTGGCCAACCGCGGCGGTCAGGCTGTCATTGAGGATGATCAGGTCATTGTCGGTATCCAGTGGCAGGCGGTCCGGGTAGAACGGTCCGGCGGTCTGCGCCGGGGTGAGGCTAAGCTGCTCAGCGAAAGCGCCAGGGATGGCAAGGCTGGCTGCCAACGAGCCGAGGATCCGGCGCCGGGTCCACAGATGCGGGATGACAAATCCGTGCGGGTTCGCGGTGACAGGCGGATTTCCCTTCATTGCGGGACCGTGCGCCATTTCCCCGGCGGCGGCAAGTGGCCAATTTCTTTGCCGCCTGCCCCCGCGCTTGCGCGTGGGGACAGCCGCAAGCTGGTTGATGAGCTGCGCAGGGATTGGGATCCCGCCGTTGGCCAAACCTAAGCAGGCGGTGGCGGCTCGTTCTGCCGCACTCTTGCCAGAATTGGTCCTCGGCGTCATGGTCACAACGCCGCACTGGCACGCCTATCCGCATGAAACCTCCCAAGTTTGCCCTGATCCGATGGCCGCTGATCGCGTCGCTGTGCCTAACTTTCAGCCTGGCCGCCGAGGACCCGCAGCCGCTGGCTGACCCTGCCGGCACTCTGCGCGATGGATTTGGCACCAGCCCGTCTCCCGCGCAATTTGAGGCATTCCGCACCATCGTCCAGCAAGGGGCCAAAGGATGGGCGGTTTTGATCGATACCGAGTTTGAACTTGGGTCCAGCGGGGCCACGACTCGCCGCATCCATTCGTTTTGGGAGACCGGCGGCGTCCCGGAAAGTCTCATCACGGGATATGAAAATGCCTGGGAAAAAGAACTGCTCAAACGTGTCACCAACGAGACCTGGGCGCTTCTTTATGCCCGCGATTGCGAGGAATCCGAATTCCACGCCCGCAGCGAAAGCGAGCTGGATCGGCTCGACGCCGAATTTGACGCCATCAAGAAGAGTGCCAACCCCGCGGACGCCCTCATCCACGTGGCCTCTCTGCGCGTTATTCTGGTTGCCACGGCCGATTTCCCCGGCCACCGGTTCCCATGGCATGGAACGGCCGAACAACAGAAGGACGCTCGCCAAGACCTCCTCAAGTGGTGGTCATCCCACCGCGAGAAATTCAAGCGTGAGGACGGCTAGCGGCTGATTCCCGGCTTTTTCGCGCTGTGAGGCGGGGGTGAGCGTGGGGAAAGGGGGCTCCCTTGGCCGGGGAGAATTGAAGAAAAAACTGGCGGACAGAGTGGGATTCGAACCCACGGTGACATCACTGCCACACTCGATTTCGAGTCGAGCGCCTTAGACCAACTCAGCCATCTGTCCTGAAAATCTTGGGCGCCGGGGCGCCGCAGGCCGGAAAGCTAGGAACGCCACGAGCGGATGTAAAGGAACTCTTCGCCGGATGCGCGCCAGCGTGGCCGCAGATTTCCGCGCCCCGGAGGGGTCTACCAAGTGTCGCTGCGGAACGGCGAGGCGGGCAGCCCGGCCTTGTTGTAGAGATTGCAGCCCAGCGGGTTGCCGGCGAAGGCGTAGCGCACGGCGACCGGCGCGGGGACGCTGGGCGAGGAGACGACCACGCTGGTGCCATCGATGACCGCCTCGGCCCAGACCCACTTCTTGTCCTCGCCGGCGATGGCGAACTGGGTGAGCTTGGCCGACTTGTCCTCAACGGCTGGGCCAATTGGCGGCTTCTTGCCAACCATGAGTCCGCCGCCAAGGGAATCGAAGACCACCCGGATCTTGCTGCCCTCCACCCGCGCGGCTTTGAACAGCGGACCACTGAAAACGAGGTCCTTTTTCCCGTAGTCGCGCGCCAGGGCCCAGAGTGCCAGCCGCTCGCCGAGGTCGCGCTTGTTTTTCGGGTGGATGTCCTTGGTGTCGCCGATGTCGATGGCGACGGCCATGCCGGTGTTAGGAATCTCTAACGCCTTGAGCTGGGCCTGACGGGTGATCGGCCACGCGAGGTCCTGGGTTTGCGGAGCGTCGCCCGGAGCGTCGCGCCAGTTGGCGATCTGGACGTAATAGAACGGGAACTGGCTCTGCCATTGCTTGCGCATCGTTTCGATGAGTCCGCGCATCCGGTGGAAGTACGCGTCGGCGCCTGGGCCGCTACCATTTTCGCCCTGGTACCAGAGCATCCCCTTGAAGGCAAACGGGGCCAGCGGATGGATCATCCCGTTGTAAAGCGACTGGGTGCGGAACCACCCGTGGCCGCCGACGCCGTGGCGGTCGGTGAGCGGGTGCGGGGCCACCGGGATGCCTTTGAAATTGGCCGCCAGCGGGGTGCTTTTCAGCCAGCGGCCAAGCTTCTCATGGGATGGCGATGGCGGGACGGGCGTGCCGGCGGCCAGCGCGCTCTTGGCGGCCGTGATCCACGGGTCAAATGCCTCAAATTCAGGCGTCGGCGTGACATTGGCGGCACCCAGCGCGGTGCGCGTGGCGGCCACCCAGGCGGCCGCTTGGTCGAGGCCAATCGGCTCACCCCACGGGCCGTTGCGGGTGGCGGTGAGTTCCTTTTCCCAGTCAGCGATGGCTTTCTTGTATGCCTGTGCGGCGCTGGCGTTTTCCGGATAGCCGTTGATCGCCTCGGCGGACATCCAGCACTCGATCTCGGTGCCGCCGACGCTGCTGATGAGGATGCCGATGGGGATTTTCGTCTCGGCGTAGACCCTGCGCGCAAAGTAGAACGCCACACCGCTGCAACTGGCGGCCGTTTGCGGGGTGACCGGTTTCCAACTGCTGCTTGTCTCGGGGATTTCCGGCTGCAGGTCGGGGGCAAAATTCTCGTCTAGGCGGATGAACCGCACGTCGGGCAGGCTGGCCGCCGCGATGTCCTCCGCGGCGTCGCACCCGCCAAGGCTGAACGCCATATTCGACTGGCCGCTGCACAGCCACACGTCGCCCACCAGCACGTTCTTGAGTGTCAGCGTCTTGCTGCCTCCAGCGACGCTCAGCTCAGCGGGCGCGCCAAGCGCGCTGGGCGGCAATTTGACGCTCCACTTGCCGCTTGCGTCCGCCTTGCCCTCGGCCTTTTTGCCGTTGAAGGAAACGCTCACCGCAGTTCCCGGATCCGCCCAGCCCCAGACCGGCACCGGCTGGTCGCGCTGAATGACCATGTTGTCGCTGAAAACCCTCGCCAGCGAGACTTCCGCGGCATCGAGCGCGGCGGAGCTAACAACGGCGGCTATCAGGACGGCCGCGCAGCGCGGCCAGATGCGCGCGCGCGCGGGTGCGGAGAAGGATTGGATCATAAAGTTAGGGAAGAACCTGCCGTATTGGCAGTCATCCGCGCCCCGGCGTCAATCCCGGCGTAGCGAAGCTCGTCAGAGCTTTGGCTGGGGAGGCGGGAAGTCCCCGGCGCAAGAAAGTCCGCGACGGAGGAAGATGGTGCGCGGTACAGGACTTGAACCTGTGACCCCATCGGTGTGAACGATGTGCTCTACCACTGAGCTAACCGCGCATGGATCAGGTGGAAGGCACGGGGTAACCCACGCGCCCCGGCTTGGCAAGTTTTTCGTCGCCGGAATGTTTTTGGCCGGCGGGCTAGAAGACGACGCTGCGGCCAAGCGTGGCGACCTCGACCTGGGAGGCGGGATGGCTCTCGGTCAAGGCCTTGCACAGGGCGGCGGAGTGTTTTGGCTCGCCGTGGACGAGCCAGACGTGGGATTTCGGGCCGGTCATGGCGGCAAACCAGTCCATGAGCTCGGAGTGGTCAGCGTGGCCGGAGAACGAGTCAACCGCCTCGATGGCGGCGCGCACGTCGTACTCTCCGCCAAGCACGCGGACGGGTGTTTCCCCGTCGCGGATGCGCCGGCCGAGGGTGTTTTCCGCGCAGTAGCCGACAAAGAGCACGGTGTTGCGCTCGTCCTCGAGGCTGTTCTTGAGGTGGTGCAGGATCCGCCCCGCCTCGCACATCCCCGAGGCGGAAATGACTATGCACTGGCCATGCCGCGCGTTGAGCTCCTTGGAGGCCGCCACCGAGCGGATCAGCGTCAAACCCTCAAAACCAAACGGATTGCGCGTCTCGAACAAAAACTCGTACACCTCGTCGTTGAAGCACTCCGGGTGCAACCGATAGATCTCCGTCGCGCTAACTGCCAAAGGGCTGTCGACAAACACCGGCACCTCCGGGATGCGCTTTTCTTCAAACAGTTGGTGCAGGACAAACAAGAGTTGTTGGGTCCGCTCGACCGCGAACGCCGGAATCAAAATCTTCCCGCCGCGCTTGAGCGCGCGGCGCATGACCTCCTCGAACTTGTCCGTCTCGCCGGTCCCCTGCTCGTGCTCGCGCCCGCCGTAGGTGCTCTCCATGAGGACAAAATCGACGTCCTTGGCGTGCACCGGGTCATGCAGCACCTCGTTGCCGCCGCGCCCGACGTCGCCGGAGAACAGGAAGCGCTTGTGCTTGCCGTCCTCGCTGTCGTCGAT
>JBILQA010000234.1:0-4828 GCA_044373535.1 Akkermansiaceae bacterium
GTCCGCCTTACCAAGGAGAATGAGAATACCGATCTCGGAACCCTTATTTTCAGCCAGGTCCCGGAGGGCTCAGCTGCCCGTTGAACGATCAACGAGCCCAAAAGCATCGCCCAAGCAACTTGCCAGGCGAGTTTTTTATCCCTGTGGCCTCCGTCATGCGCCACGGTATCACCGCCGGCGCTTATCCACGCCGCCTGCCTCGCGCTCCTGCGCAGGCTCGCCGGTTGATTCCGGGACCGAATCAAGACCCGCGAAGTCCGCCGAGAACGGATCAAGCCGATCCGAGCCGCGGCAGATGGCAAGAATAAGGCACCCGGCGACGCCCCCGATGAGCCCGCGACCCCACTGGTAGGTCATCAGGTTGCGGAACTGCTTGGGGTTTTCCGCGCGCACCACCACCTGCTGGGCCGCGACTCGACCGGGAAAGACCGCCTCGGCAACCCCGCGCAACTCGTCGTAGATCGCGTCAGCGACGAACACGAGCCCCAGAAATATGAAGAGGTAGGCAAACCAGCGCATCAACGGTCGATACCTAAACAGGCCCGAGCGGGATTCACAAGTCCCGTAATATCTGCGGGTAACGATTTAGGGCGCTTCTCCCAACCCGCGGTAAGCGACCCCTCTGCGCGGCCCGCCAGCGGCACCAGGCGGATTCCACCGCGGTGGGCGCGGAATATTCCCCTTCCTCTCGCCGCCTGTGCTGCTAGAACCGCCACGTTCCTGGAAGCCCGTCGCACGGGCAAGAAATAGATGGGGAATCCGGTGAGGGAGGTCGGGCGCAAGCCAAGCCAAACGATTCCGGAGCGGTCCCGCCACTGTGATAGCCTTTTCGGGGGCTAGAGCCAGATCGCCAGCCGGGAATTGTTGGACGAACGGGCCCGCGGATTTCGGGCCTACGACCGAGAAATCATCCATGCAGTTAAACCACCCGGCAGGCCTGCGCGCTGCCCTCACGTTGGTCCCGTGCCTTGTCACGGGAATCGCCTCGCTGTGCTCAGCGGAGATTGAATCCGAGCTGGCGCCCACGGTCGTCTCGGCCACCCGGATGGTCACCCCGCTGCCCCACGTGGGCAGCTCCATCAGCACCCTCGACGCCGCCGAGCTCGAGGCCCGCGGGATCTACGACCTCCAGACCGCCCTGAATGAACTGCCCGGCGTCACGGCCACCTCAACCGCCGGCCAACGTGGCGCCAGCGGCTCGCTCTTCATCCGCGGCACTCCCACCAGCTATTCACAGCTCATCGTGGACGGCGTGCGCCTCAGCGACTCGACCGTGGCGCTTGGAAACTTCCTCGGCAGCAGCGCGTTGTTCGGCTTCGATCGAATCGAGGTCCTGCGCGGCCCGCAGAGCGCCCTCTACGGCGGCGAGGCCATCGGCGGGGTCATCTCGATGGAATCCCAGCGCGGCACGGGCGACCCGACCCGCCGGCTCGACACCGAGGTCGGCTCGTTTGCTAGCTTCCAGTCCTCCGCCTCCTTCTCCGGCCAGCTCAAGGACCTCGGCTACTTCCTCGGTACCCGCTACGAGGAAACCGAGAACGACGCGCCTAACAACGCCTTCAGCCAGTCCGCCTACGTGCTACGCCTCGATGAGCAGCTCAATCCCGCGGTATCCATCGGGCTCACCGCGCGCGGCAGCAGCAGTGATTTCGAGGACCGCGGTTATTCCACTGAGGCTGTCGATTACTCCTTGGTCACCCTGTTTGCCGATCTGCGCCTGACCCCGGTGTGGACGTCCCACCTCATTGCTGGCCTCTATCAGGAGGACTACCACAGCGCCTCGGCCATCTATGGCGACTTTGGCACCGAGCTCGAGCGTCTGAGCCTGTCGGCCGACAACCAACTTGACCTTGGCGACGGCCACCGGCTTGCCTTCGGCGGCTTCTTTGAGCGCGCCGACTATGCCAACACCATCGGCACCGCCGAGGCGCGCGATCGCTTTGGCATCCATGCCGGATGGGAGTGGCAGCTCAGCGAGGCGCTCACCACCTACCTCGCCGGCCGCTGGGAGGACTACGCCGCGTATGGCAATGAGACGACCTACCGTGGCACCCTCGCCTACCAGGTCCCGCGCAGCGACACCCTCCTGCGCGCCTCCTACGGCCGTGCCTTCCGCACCCCGACCTACTCGGACTTGTTTGGCTCCTCCTACGGCGTGGGCAACCCGAACCTCTCCGCCGAGACGAGCCACGGCTGGGACTTCGGCGTCCAACAGACCCTCACCGGCTCCCACGTCGCCACCCTCACATGGTTTGAGAACTCAATCGCGCAGCGCATCGACTCCTACGCCACCCCGCCGGCTAACCTCTCCGGCACCAGCAAGTCCAACGGCCTGGAGGCCGCCGTCGATGGCACCCTGCCGGACCCGCGCTGGTCCTACCGCGCGAGCTACACGTTTCTCCAACACTCCCTCAGCGACCAGCCGCCACAGACCGCCAACCTCTCCCTGGACTTCCACCCAAGCACCGCCCTGGTGCTTGGCCTTGGCGCCTGCTACGTCGACGCCCGCAGCTACGGCGGCGCACCGCTGGACGACTACTTCCTGATGCGGCTGCACGCGAGCTACGAGGTCACCTCCCACGTGCGCCTGCATGCACGCATTGAGAATCTCCTCAACGAGGATTACCTGCTGTCGGACTTCTCCGCCTATCAAGCGCCCATCACCCCCGGCCGCGGCACCGCCATCTTCACCGGGGTGACCATCGAATGGTAGATTTGATCGGTCCCATGGGTCCTATACGCCCTCTATGACCTCACTTCCACGATCACTACCTAGTCCATCTCCCTGCGCGGGTCGCGCTGGAAGAGGTCGCGCAGGGCGTGGGCGGCGGGCTTGCCCTCATAGAGCACCGCGTAGACCGCATCAATGAGTGGCGTGCTCACCCCGGCGCGGCTCGCCGCGCTGTGAATCGATTGCGTGTTGAGCACGCCCTCGGCGACCATCCCAAGGCTGGCAACCACCTCATCGAGTTGGCGCCCCTCACCCAGCGCGCGGCCCACCCGGTTGTTGCGCGAGTGGCGCGAATAACAGGTGCACATCAGGTCGCCCACGCCCGAGAGTCCGCCGAAGGTTTCCGCCCGGCCACCCAGCGCGGTGCCCAGCCGCGTCATCTCTAGCAACCCGCGGGTGACCACCGCGGCAATCGCGTTGTCCCCCAGCCCAAGCCCCTGGGCAATGCCCGCGGCAATGGCGTAGACGTTCTTGATCGCGCCGCCGAGCTCGATGCCGGCCACATCCGTGCTCGTGTAGGCCCGGAAGTACGGCCGGAACATCGTCTCCTGCAGCGCGCACGCGAGCCCCTCGTCAATCGAGCCAATCACCGCGCAGGTCGCGAGCTGCGCGCTGACCTCCTCGGCGTGGTTAGGCCCTGATAGGACGGCAATCGGGTTGTGCGGAAAGACCTCGCGGATGACCTCGCTCATGCGCGCACCGGTACCCACCTCGATGCCCTTGGCGCAGGAAACCAGCACCGTCCCGCGCGCCAGCCCCAGGCGCGCAAGGTTCTGCGCGGCCGCCCGCGTCGCCGCCGTGGGCACCACAAAATAAACCAGCGGATGACCGCCCACAGCCGCGGCATCGAGCGTGGCTGTCACGTTGGCTGGAATCTCCAACTCCGGCAGGTAGCGCTTGTTCGTGTGGTGCTCGTTGATCTCGGCAACCACCGCGGGGTCCCTGCCGATCAAGGTCACCTCGTCGCACCCACTGGCCAACAGCGCTGCGAGCGCCGTGCCCCATGAACCGGTTCCCAAAACTGCGGCGGAAGAAAATGGCGGCACTGACATTAGGAGCGAGACTTCTTTTGAAAACGGTTCTCAGTCCCCGCCCGGATGCGCCGCAGGTTTCCCCGGTGTTTCCAGACGGCCAGCACCGCCAGCACCACGGTGAGCGCAAACAGCGGCTTGTTCCACGTCCCCGCTTCCCACAGCGACCGACCGTCGGGCCCCCTGTGGAAGCGCGCACCATAGTGGGTGATTGCAGGCAGCAACACCGCGGCTACCACGCTGGCCAGCGACACGTAGCGCGTCAGCAGAAAAACCACTCCAAACACCACTAGCAAAACACCCACCGCCGCGGGCATCAGCGCTAACAAAATACCCGCCGACGTCGCTATCCCCTTGCCGCCGCGGAAGCCCACCCACGGCGAGTAGTTGTGGCCTAACACCGCGGCGAGTCCGGTGAGCACATGGACCAACTGGCCGGTGAATTGCTTGGCCGCGGGCAACTCCATGGCAAAGGGCGCGAGAAACTCCAGCGGAATCCCCGGCGACCGCCCGGCGATGCGGATCAAGTTGATGGCGAGGAGCACCGGAATGAATCCCTTGAGCAAATCCAGAATCAGGCAGCTGATGCCGTACTTCTTGCCGACGACGCGCAGCACGTTGGTGGCCCCAATGTTGCCGGAACCGTGCTGACGGATGTCGATTCCCCGCGCCCGCGCAATGAGCAAGCCAAAGGGAATGGATCCAATGAAAAAGGCCACGACGGGCAGGAGCCAAAGTTGCATGGGGTGATCGGCCCGCAGTGTGGCCAATTTCGCCCCGCCGGCAAGGGAGGAAAATTGTCCCCGCGCTGTTGCCACGCGCCTTGAAAGCGGAATATTATCCCTCCCATCCACTCTCATCCGCTGTATGTATAGCTCCATGACTGCCATTGCCCGCTTTGCTCTCCTCGCTCGCGTGGCTTTGCCCTGCCTTGCCGCAGTCGCCGCCCTTGCCTGTAACCCTTCCTCCGCCAACGCCCAAACCATGGACCCTGCCACCCCGCCCGCCCAAGCCGCCGATCCACACAAGCCCGCACCCGCACCACAGGTCCCCGTCGGCGCCGAGG
>JBILQA010000235.1:0-4817 GCA_044373535.1 Akkermansiaceae bacterium
CCCGAGTAGTCAAATTCACAACCTTGACCAATGACAATTGGCCCGGAGCCAATCACCAGAATTTTGCGGATAGTTTCGTCTTTGGGCATTGCGGGGCGGCTAAATTCCGGTGGGTGTGACAGGCTTTTCCCACCTTGTAAAGGATCGGGTGGCTCCGATCACGCTCCCTCGGGTCCGAATGTTGGCAGGGGCGGATCCAAGCCTGCCACTCCTTGCCCGGGCACTCCGCACGCTCATCCATCCCATCCCGGAGGGGCAGTTGAGCCCTATCGTCCATCAGGGGCGGCCAACGGCCTGCCGGCAAACTACTCGCGCTTGGCCAAATGGCTCTTCCACGGCTCCTGGTCGTCGACGCCGTGCATGAACGGCACCTCCTCGCCGGGAAACTGGCAGGGCGAGAGGATGGCCAGAAACTTCACCGGCTTGTCCAGGGTGAAGGTGGCGTGGATCATGTCGGCGGGAATGTGGGCAATGTCGCCGGGGCCGAGGATCCGCGATTCCTCGCCGATCCACTGCTCAAGCTGGCCTTCGAGCACGTAGATGACCTCCTCGCGGCGGTGGTGGTAGTGGAACGAGTGCATCTGCCCCGGCTCCATGACCGCGCGGGCAATCATGATCTGGGCGGCGTCGGTGACTGTCGCGTGGCTGATCCACTCGATGCTGCCGCGCTCGGCGGCTTCAACCAACAGCTCCTCGGGGCCGACAAAGCGGTGCCCTCCTTCCGGCATTTGTTTCATGGCTCACGATGAAATGGCCTGATCCCGCGCTTGGCAAGCTGCCAGTTACTCGGCCTTGGCCGCCTCTGCCTGTGGCTTGGCGATGGCCTCGGCGGCCTTCTTCACGGCCTCCGGGTCACCCGGCATGAAGACGACTTCCTCGTACTTGCAGGTCCCTGTGCGTCCCTCTGTTAGCCCCTTGTCCAGGTTCGGCGAGTACGCCTTGGTCGTGATCTTGCGGGCGTCCGTGTCGATGTTCACAAGCACAAGGTAGCTGTTAGGATCTGGCGACTCGCCGTTCTGCCAGTCAAACAGCATCTCGCAGACGCTGTTGCCGGCGTCGCCCTTGGAGCGGAAATTGACCGTCGAGAGGTGGCCGCAGAAGACCATGGCGATGTTCGGGTGGTGGCGGACGAGTTTCTCCCAGAGCATGTTGCCGATCTCGTCGCGGCCCGTGTGGGTGAGGTAGGAGTGGGTCACGAGGATCACCTGGTGGTCGAGGTGCTTGCCGATGACCTCGTTGGCCCAGCCGATCTCGGCATTGTTAGGAGCATACTGCAGAGCGACGACGAGCCAGCTTTTGCCGCCGGCCTTGAAGGTGACGAAGCTGTTGTCGCTTTTGCCCTCTGGGAATGCGCCGCCGAAGCCAGGGCTCTTGCTGATGCGCTCAAGCGGAAAGTATTTGTTGAAAAGGGCGGTGCTCTTGCCCTTGGCGAGGCGGTCGTAGTCGTGGTTGCCCACGCCGAGGATGTAGGGGACCTTGCCGGCCTCCATGATCTTCATGGTCTGGTCAAAATTCTTCCATTCCTGCTCCGCGCCGCCCACCTGGACCATGTCGCCCATGTGCAGGACGTACTTGATGTTCTCCTTGTCCTTGTTAGCCGAGACCCACTTGGCCATGTCGTCGATGACGTGGGGCCACTTCTGAACTCCCCACTGGGTGTCGGGCATGACCACCAGCTTGAACTCCTCGGCCTGCGCGTGCAGCGCGATGCCCAGCGTGACAGTGAGGGACAGAAGGCCGGCGCGCAGCGACGGGAAATGGGCGGAAATCGAACGGTTTTTCATGGGCGTGAACCGCATACGTAGCAGGTTCACCCGGGCTTTCGAGAGATTAAAGGGCCGCCCAGGCATCGGTGGACCTCCGAGTGGGTTCTGGCCCTGTCTGAAAGACTTTTTGCCCGGGGCGGGTTTAATTGCCACAATGTTGCGCCGCATTCCCTGCCTGCTAGCCGCTCTAACCGCCACCGTGCTGACCACGGCGGGTGCCCAGCGCCCAAACGTCCTGCTCATCTGCGTGGACGACCTCAAGCCGATGTTAGGCTGCTATGGCGACCCGTTAGCCAGAACCCCGGCGATGGACAGGCTGGCCGCCCGGTCGGTGTTGTTTGAGCGCGCGTACTGCAACCAGGCGGTCTGCTCGCCGTCGCGCAACACGCTGATGACCGGCCTGAGGCCGCAGACCCTTGGGATCTACGACCTCGAGACCCACTTCCGCGCGGCGGCCCCGGACGCCGTCACCCTGCCGCAGGCTTTCATGCGGGCCGGCTACCGGGCCGAGGCCTTGGGGAAAATCTACCACCTCGGGCACGGCAACTTCGGCGACCGCGCGTCATGGAGCGTGCCGTCGTGGAACTCCGGCGCTGCCCACTATGCGCTCAAGGAAAGCACGCCGTCCGGCGCCAATCCGGGCCGCCCGACCGAAGCGGCCGATGTGCCCGACAACACCTACGCCGACGGCCAGACCGCCGAGGAGGCGCTGCGCCGGCTGCAGGCCGCCAAGCTCGCGCCTAACACACCATTCTTCCTCGCTGTTGGATTTCTCAAGCCGCACCTGCCCTTTGTGGCGCCCAAAAAATACTGGGACCTCCACGACCCCAGCAAGTTCACCCTCGCCGCCCAGCGCACGGCCCCCGCCGGCGCGCCGAGCTACGCGCCGGGAAACTCCGGCGAGCTGCGCAAGTACTCCGGCATGCCCGCGGAGGGTCCGCTTGCCGACGAGACCCAACGGCAACTGATCCACGGCTACTATGCCGCTGCGAGCTATACCGACGCCCAGATCGGCCGCGTCCTCGACGAGCTCGACCGGCTCGGGCTCGCGCAAAACACCCTCATCATCCTCTGGGGCGACCACGGTTGGCATCTGGGCGACCATGGGATGTGGTGCAAGCACACCAACTACGAGGAGGCCGCCCGCATTCCACTGCTCATCTCCGCCCCGCGTGACATCGCCAAGCCCGGAACCCGCACCACCGCCATGGTGGAAACCGCCGACATCTATCCGACAATATGTGAGCTTGCCGGGCTACCCGCGCCGGCCGGCCTCGACGGGCGCAGCTTCGCCGCCACCCTGCGCGATCCGCAGGCGCCTGCCCGCGACCACGTCATCCACGTCTACCCACGCAACCGCAAGGGGGTGGGCGAGGTCATCGGCCGCGCCGTCCGCACCGAGCGCTACCGCATGGTCGAGTGGAAAAAGCCCGGGGGCGATCCTTCCACGGCCGAGTTCGAGCTCTACGACTATCAGTCCGATCCGCTCGAAACCAAAAACCTCGCCGGCGAGCAGCCAGAGATCCTAACCAAGCTGCGGGCCCTTCTCGCCAGCCATCCAGAGGCCAAGCCACAATACGCCGGGCCGAGGCCATCCAAACCCGCGGAAGCTCAGGGCGCGACCGACAGCGGGCCCAACACGATGACGGACCGCAATGTCCTGTTCGCCCGCCGCGACTCCAACAATGACTCCAGGCTAACACTTGAGGAATTCGCCACAGGCTCCGCGGCCCCCGCCGCCGCTCCCAGGTTCAAGAAGCTTGATGGAAATGCCGACGGCTTCCTGAGCCGCGACGAGTTTCGCCACTCGCCAGCCACCGGCAATCCCAAGTAGCTCGAGGCAGCCTGAAGCGGGGGGGGGGGACGCCTGCCTTGGGCTTCTGCTGGCCACCCCAAGTCCCGAGGGCAACCTGTGGAAACGCGGCGCGCGGCCGTAATCTTGGGCCGCAGTTGAAATTCAACGCTAGGTCTTCGGCTGCCCGGGAAGTTGGATGAAAAGTTCTAATAACTTCTCCTGCTCGGCAGTTGTCTACTCGATCCCACCGCCAACGGTTGGATTGTTCTAGCATATCAAGCCATAGCGGAATCTCCGCCGTGTCCCCCCTAAAACCATGAGTTCGACCCTATCCCCTCGGAGAGCGCTGCCTCTCATCTCGCTGTGCTGTGCACTGGTTGTTGGTTTCGCATTGTGGCAACTTTGGCCCGCTGCGAAGGATGTTTCCCGGCCGTCCTCAGGCGCGAATCAGGTGCGCAAAGCCCCCGGCGCCTCCAAGCCGGTCGGTGACCACGTGCCGCGCCCGCTCGACGAGCCTGGGCTTGCAGCCTCAGGCATCGACGCTGCGCCGGCCGCGCCGGTGAGCGATGACCCACTGGCCGACTTCACCTCGTGGAGCGAGCGCTACTTGGCCGCCACCCCGGAGCAGCGACGTCACTTGGCCGCCGAGGGCAGGCAGCTCGCCGCGACCCGCCGACCGGCGTTTCAAAAGCTGATCCAGTCCGACCCGCAGCGCGCCTTGGAGATGGCGGTGCCGCGCGTGGTGCGGCAGGATTTGCCGCCGTCGGTTGTCGCCCTGCTCGAGGCGCCGGTTTCCGCCAAGGGCGACCTCAACGTTTACATGGGCAGGCCCGCACCCGGCATGCCCGTACCTGACGAGGGACTCACCTTGCGCTATTTCGAGGCTGGAGATGTTAGCTATGTCGCCCACGTCTTCGGCGGTCTTTCCAACATCACCTCGCGCAAGGGCGTCCCACTGCGTGGGGTGGCCATTGACCGCGATTTGGCGGTAGCCGAGAACGCGGTGCGGCGGCTTGAGGTTGGCGAGCGGATTCCGGTAGGCACGGTGATAGAAGAAACCTGTCCGGTCTCGGGCGAGACGACCACCGCGCTGAGCAGCGGGGAGGCGGTCACCGCGCTCAATCCAACCGTGGAGATCGCTGAGCGCATCATCACGCTGTGCGATGGCTCACACGTCTCGGTGTTGGAAGAGGAGTTCACCGCCTACCTGCAAGCCAGCGGCCCGGGCGGCAGTGGGTTTTTCTACGACAACTTTC
>JBILQA010000236.1:0-4814 GCA_044373535.1 Akkermansiaceae bacterium
TGTTCGTTGAAATCATCCGGGTCCAACAGATCCGCGCGCGCCGCTCCCGGGTCGACGATCACCTCGCCCGCGTCGCTGGTGAGTGACTCGTCCATGCGCCCAAGCTTGTCGATTTCCGCCGCCACCATCGGGCCAGCCACCGGCTCGAACGTTTCACCCAACAACTCGCCCGCCAGCGCCGGCGTTTGCGCGCGCAGGGCGATTTCCGGGTTGAGCACATCCGGGCGGATGTCCAACTCCGTATCCTTGGGCATGATGTCCAGCAGGTCGATCTCCTCTAACAAGGCGGCGGATTCCTTCGGCGGGCTCTCCGGGGGAGTTTCCTCCGGCGCCTCATCAAACGGCGGTGCGACCTCCACCTGCTCCATGCTGATCCCGTCGACCACCACGGGTTCCGGCGCCAAGCCCAACACCACGCGAATTTGCCCAAGGGTGAAAAACAACACCAGGTGGAGCACCAGCGCCAGCATCACCGCCAGCCCGATCCAACCGCCAATGTGCTCAGGCCCAGGAAGCCGGAACGACGGGCCGCCGCGCATTTCGCGCCATGAGTAATCAGCTGCCACGCCCGCACTATACCCAATCGGCGCCCGTTGGCAATCTGCCAGCACAACCAATCCCCCACCCCCCAGCCGCTCCCGGGCCACCGCCCGCTTGGTTCTTGCGCCCGCATCCCATCACGCTTTTAGTAACTCTGATTCCTGACCACTTTTCCTATGCCTGCCAAAAAATCCTCCGCCAAGAAAACCACCTCCTCCTCGGCCAAGAAGGCCGCCAAGAAGGCCACCAAGAAGACGGCCAAGCCAAGCGAGCCAGCCGCCCCGCCGGCGGCCGCCAAGAAGGCCGTGAAAGCCGCCGCCAAGAAGGCCGTCGAAAAACTTGCCACCAAAAAGGTCCCCGGCGCCCCGGCGAAGCCCTCCGCGCCCACCGCCCCCAGCAAGTCGGTGCCCACCAAGCTCAAGGCAAACAAGGAGACCTCCAACCCGCCGTCGCTCCAGACCGTCCAGGAGATGGCCTACCTCAACTACCTCCACCGCAGCCGCCATGGCCTCCCGGGCGACTCGATGTCCGACTGGATCGCCGCGATCGACTCGCTTGCCCAGTCAGACCGCACCGCCGCCGAGGAGACCATGCCGCTTAGCGCCGAGCCCAAAAAACCAGCCCCGCGAGCAAAGAAGTAACCAGCAGGCCAAACCCGAGCCCGACACCCGGACCCTGATCCACCTTGAGCGTTAGATTCAGCGGCCGCGCTCCGTCCACCTGCATGCTGCGCCCAAACGTGTACACCGTCCCGCGCTCCAGCAGGGCGACCTCAATCCCGGCGGGCGCCGGCTCCGCGGCTAACTGTTGATCTACCAGCCGCGCCGCAATTCCGCTCAGCGCCGAGTTCTCCTCCAGCGAGTTCCCGCGCGTCGCCTCCTCCGCCTGGTTAGGCGCGTAGTCCGTCTGCCCCTGCAGCAGCGGATTGGCGTTGGCGGCCGACTCGATCTCAGCGTTGCGCGCCGCACCGTCGTCGCCGCCACGGTTGTCCAAATAGAGCTTCTGACGCCGGGTGTTGAGGCCTAGAACTGCCTGCTGGGTCCGCAGCGCCCGCAGTTGGACCCGGGCATCCTCGTTGGATGCCTCGTCAAGCGAGCGGTTCTTCGAAAGCCGCCCGAGCATCTCGCCGGCGCGCTTCTGGTCGCCCTCGCGCAGCCACGTGTTAGCCTGTTGGAGCGACTGCTCGGCGGAGGCCGCGATGTTCTCGCGGTTCATGGCGGCCTGTTGGAGGTATTCGTCAAGTCCGGCGGGCGAGCCACCCAGGGCGTGGCGCAGCTCGAGGTCGCCCGTGTAATCGGCCAGCGTTGAGCCTTCCGGCACCACCACGCGCCAGGTGACGTTCTCCAACGGCACGCTGAAGCTTGGGCCGCGCAGCGTGTTGCCCTGCGGTGCCAGATAGACGAGGCGCACCCGCGCAGGGCTGCCGTCGGCATCGCGCGCCACGTAGAACAACCAAGCGTCGCCATCGCGCACCACCGCGGCGTTCTCGCCGTTGACCACGACGTTGAAAAGTTTCGCGCCCTCCGGCAGCCCGGCGCGCAGTGCACTCTTCTCGGTGACCTCGATCTCAAGATCCACTGCGGTCAGCGCGGAGGTGTTGGGCGAGAACAGGGTGGTGAAATCCGCCTTGGCCACCCGCAGCTTGAGCGCGTCGGCCGCCGCATGGCGCGCCACGGCCACTTCCAGCGGCCCTTCCGGCTCCGCGGCGCGGTAGGTGATGGCCGGCACGCTGCGGTCGCGCGGATCGCGCACCTCCTGCGGCACGGTGGTCCAGTCAACCGCCTGCCAGCCGCGCGGCACCGCCCCGGCGGAAATCTCCAACCGTCCGGCACCTCGCACCGCCACAAAATAGCCAACCTGGCGCGCCTCCTCTAGCAGGATGTTGGAGATTTTCTCGCCGCCCGCGCCGCGCTCGATCTGGCGCTGGTACTCGATTTCGACCATCGTCTCGCCGCTGACCCCGCGCTGGAAGCGCAGCTCCCAGAGGTCGCCCTCGATGCGCACGAAGTCCCCCACAAGCGGGCCGCTGGCCCTCACGGTGGCGGCTTCGCCCGGGGTGATCCCCGGCAAGCGCACGCGCACGCGGCGCACCGGGGCGTTTTCGATCCGGTACTGGATGCCGATTCGGGTGAGCGTCTGGCCCTCGCGCAAGCGCAGTTCGTGGAGCACCTCGGCGGTCACCCAGGGATCGAGCGCCTCGAGGTCCAAGCTCAGGCGCCAACCAGCCTGCAGCAGGCGGAAGGCAAGCACGCCCGGGCTTTGCTCGCCAAGCTCGCGCGGGTCGCTCTGCGAGACAAGCTCGCGCTCGGCCACGGTGAGCTGCAGGCCGCGCTCGGGAGCTAACAAGAGCGTGCCGGTCTGGCGGGTCGCCTCGCGCAAGGCCACGCGCGGCACCTGCCAGCCCTTGGCGGCGGCTGGCGCGGGCCCGGCCAAGGTCAGCGAGAATTTCTGCTCGCCCAGCGTGCGGCCATTGAGGTGCATGGTGATGATCCGCTGGCCGTCGGCTTTTGATTCCGTCCAGTGGCTCAGCGCCGCGCCGCTGAGCGCTTCGACCTCGAGGTTCTCGGGCAGCTCGAAGCTCAGCCGGAACAAGCCCGAGCGGGTGATTGCCACATCCAAGTCAGCAGCTAACACCAAACGGTCATCCCCCAGCGAGATCCGCTGGCGGGTTGTCACCCGCACCTCCGGCGCCACCTCGCCGACCCGCACGGCGAGGCTCGCCTGCTCGCCGCCAAAGCGCAACACGCGCTGGACAACCAGCTCGCCGACGTCCGGCAACGGACCGTCAAAATCCGCCGCATTCAACGGTGCCAGCCCGGTGGGCGTGGCCAACTCGGCCTGCGCGTCGCCACTGAACGCCAACGCCAGCGAGCCGACCTCGCCGGCCGCTCCGGCGACCCGCAGCGGTTCCAAAACCAGGTCCGCCGGCAGCTTGTCCATGCCCCGCTGGGTGACGACCTCAAAGGTGAACAGGCCGCTCTGCGCGGGCTCGATAGGAACGGTTAGCACCCGCGCCTGCGGATCAAAGCGCCAACGGCCGACCGGCCCGTTAGCCACCTCGCCCACCGTGAACCCCTGCGGAATGGCAAGCTGCAGCGTCCTGACCTCCCCGCGGGCTGGGCGCACCGTGATCCGGTGCCGGCCGTTGACCACCCCCGGCGCCGGCGCGTAGGCGTGGCTCGACTCGATGAAGAAGCGCGCCTCCTCGACACTGGCGTCACGCGTCTTCGGACGGGCCTGGAGCACTCCGCCCTCGCCGGGGCCCAGCATCAGCACCGCGCCGCTGCTTCCGTCCTTGCCCAAAGGCCGCACCTGCACCGCCTGCGGCGAGACAAACTCCCACCCGCCCTGGTCCCAGGTCACGCTGAGCTCGCGCACCGCGGCGCGCCCAGTTGGCAGGATCACCCCGGCAGCTAGATCACCTAAGGGCATCTCAAAGGTGGCATGGCCAACAAACTCGCCGGCCGCCTCGGCGGCCAGCAGGTAGTTGCCGCTGGCGGGGTCCTTGATGACCCGCAGGCCCGCTCCGGAGAAGCCGGTGAGCACGGCGGGAGCGCGCAGGATCTCGAACGCCTCGCCGGCATTGGCACGCAGGCGCACGTCCATTTGCGCAAACACGCGGTTCTCACGGATCTCCCAAATTTGCACCAGCGACTGGGCCGCGGGCAGCGCCGCAAGCCCGTCGGCGCGCGCGCTCGGCGCACCCAGCGCCATGACGCCCAGCAGCGCCGCGCTACCCGCCGTTGCCAGCGCCTTGGCTGCGCGGCGCGCCACCACCCTGTGGCTGCGCTGGCGCCAGCGCTCGCGGATTTCCGGCACAACCCCGGTGGCCAGCACAAGCCCACCTAGCAGCAGAAAAAACGCTACCGCACCGAGATGCTGCAGCAAGATCCCCAAACCCACCAAGGCGAGGCCCGCACCTCGACCAAGCCGGGCCGGGCGCACCCTGCCGATGCGTGCGGCGACTACCAGCGCCACGCCTAACAACCCAGCCGCCGCGCCGGGCAGCGAGACCATGGCGCGCAGCTTGCCGACGTTGCCGACCTCGATGGTCACCGGCGCGCCGCCCTCAAGCACCGGGGCGGCATAGACAAGCGTCCCTTGGTTGACGCTGCGCTCACTAAGCGCGCGCAGCGCGAGCGAGCCGCAGGCCACCACCGCCACCACCGCAAGAACCAGCGCCGCCGCGCCACCCGCGGTGGCGCTGACCCGCCGCCGCAGGCCCAGCGCCGCGGCTAACAGGATAAGCACCACCAGGCTCTCACTGACATGCT
>JBILQA010000237.1:0-4802 GCA_044373535.1 Akkermansiaceae bacterium
TGAATACGCGCTGCGCCGCCGCCTCGCGTTTGAGCGCTGGTTTGGGGCCTTGAATGCGCCGGTGCCGAATCCGGAAATTATTTCCGCAGCGGGCGCGAATTACACGAAGTTTGGCGCGGCACTGAAGCAAGAGGCAGTCACCGCCAAGGCGCTGTTGGCGCGCAAGGATTACGATGCGCATGCGGAAGACCTTGCGGTCATCCGCACCTTGCTTGAGGAAATCGAGGAAGCCCAGCCAGCGATCGAGCGCCGGGAAAAGGAGATTTTAGAAATCCAGACGGGCAAGGACCACGCCCGCGCCAACGATCTGTTGAGTGTCCTTCACGATGAGCATGAACTCGTGCAGACCGAGTGCAATCGCCTCCAGAGCAAGATGGGCGACATTGCCGAAGGCTGTGCAACTGCCGCGGCCGAGCGTGACCAGCAGATCATGTGGCTCACGCTGATGGCCACGCTCTCGGTTGGTGCGATCGGCCTGGTGGTGGCAAAAATTGTCACCGTGCGGCTAGTTAGCCCGATGCGCGCCTTGATGGGCGGCATGCAAGCAGTCCAAACCGGGGACCTCACGGTGGAGCTGCCGCTGCTTACCCGCGACGAAATCCGCACCCTCACCGAGTCCTTCAATTTCATGGTGCGCGAATTGCGCGACAAGGTGGAGATCAAAAACACCTTTGGAAAATACCTTGATCCCCGGGTCCTTGACCAACTGCTGCTCAACCCGCAGGCGACGATTGCGGAAGGCCGCGCCCAGATGACCGTGACCTTTTGCGACCTCGTCGGCTTCAGTAGCCTAGGCGAGCGGCTTACCCCCTCGAGTTTGGTCAAGCTGCTCAACCAGCACTTCAGCCTTCAATCGGGAGCCGTGCAGAGCCAGCACGGGGTGGTCGACAAGTTCATCGGCGATTGCGTGATGGCCTACTGGGGCCCGCCCTTTAACGCCCCCGGAGAGCATCCAGAGCTGGCCTGCCGCGCTGCTTTGGCGCAAATCACCGCCTGCGGGGTCCTGCGGGCCCAACTCCCCGAGCTCACCGGCCTGCGCAGAGACCTCCCGGTCATGGATTTACGCATCGGCATCTCAACTGGCGAAATGATCGTTGGCAATCTCGGCTCCGAGACCACCCGCAGCTTCACCGTCATCGGCGACTCGGTTAACCTTGGCTCACGACTCCAAGACATCAACCGAATCTACGGCACCAAGATTCTCATCAGCGAAACCACCGAAGCCCTCGTGCGCGATAGCGTGCTAACCCGCGAGATCGATTCCATCACTGTCAAAGGCAAGACCGAGCCAGCGCGGGTTTTCGAGCTCATCGCCATGGATGGCCCCTACGACCCCGCCACGGTGACACTTTGCTCCCAATTTGCCAACGCCCTCGCAGCTTACCGTCAGCGCGACTGGTCCGGCGCGGAAGCCGGCTTCCGCGCCTGCCTCGCGCTGGCCCCCAACGACGGCCCGTCTCTCGCGTTTATCCAGCGCCTTGGCCTCATCGCCACCAATCCCCCGCCCGCCGACTGGGCAGGCGTCTGGCACTTTGCGGATTAGCCTTATGTTCCGGGGTAAACGCAAGGGCGGGGCAGGGACAGACCCCTGTTCTGTGCCCCGGTGTCCAGAGGGACAGAGCTCAGCAGTGCAGAGGGACAGACCCCAGGTCCTCTCGGCGCGGCTGATAACGGTGGGCTTGACCGGTGTGGGGCGGGGTGCTGGTCTAGCAGCCTAGGTAGGAGGCAACATTTTTGAACTTATGACGACACAGGAGAGATTTCAGCGGGTGGTGCAGGCGATGCTGGCGTTCGGGTTGCTAGGCGCGGGGTTGGCGCATGGCCAGATCACGCTGGAGTTTGTGGAGGGCGGGGTGGACAAGCCGGCGGAGAAGAAGGCAGCAGAAGCCAAGGCGGTGGTGGAGAAGCCGGGGTTGGCGGTGGCGCCATTTGATGCGGCGGCGGCCACGGGCCACCGCGAGGCATGGTCGAAGCACCTGAAGGCGCCGGTGGCGGTGGAGAATGCGATTGGGCTGAAGCTGGGGTTGATTCCGGCCGGGGAGTTCATGATGGGCTCGCCGGAGACCGAGGTGGGCCGCCAGCCGAAGGGTGAGGATCTTCACAAGGTTCGGATCACCAAGCCATTTTACCTGGCGGTCTGCGAGGTGACGCAGGATCAGTACAGCCTGATCATGCATGACAACCCGAGCTATCGGGCAGCGCGGTTGGCCCGCACGAAGCAGAACTTTGACGTCGATACGAGCCGGTTCCCGGTTGAACGCGTATCTTACATTGAGGCCTTGGAGTTTTGCCAGCGGTTGTCGGATCTTCCTGAGGAGAAGGCCGCGGGGCGGGTTTACCGGTTGGCGACGGAGGCCGAGTGGGAGTTTGCGGCGCGGGCGGGATCGGCCGAGCCATTTCCTTTCGGATCGGCTAACAACGGAGTGCAGGCGAATGTGAACGGCGACTATCCCTACGGCGGCGACAAGCCGGGGCCGTCGCTGAACCGACCGACAGCGGTCGGGTCTTATCCCGCCAACAACTTTGGGGTTTTCGATACGGTTGGCAACAAGTGGGAATGGGTGGCCGACTGGATCGGTCTCTACCCGAAGGACGAAGTGTCGATCGACCCGAAGGGGCCGGAGAAGGGCGAGGCGCGCGCGATCCGCGGCGGATCGTGGCGCAACCCGGGAGTGGATTGCCGTTCGGCGATGCGCTTCGCGTATGATCCACGGGTCAAAGCGTACGACGTGGGATTCCGCATCGCCATGGACGTGCCCGCGGGAGGCGCGGGCGCCAAGGCGGAAGGAAATCCGAAGAAGGACCCGGGCACGACGATGGAGTTGAGCATCGGCGGCGCGGGTGGCGGCGCAGCGCCGGCGAAGCAGGAAAAAACGTGGAAGTCGCCGAGCACCGGGATGGATTTTGTCCGGGTGGAGCCGCTGGACCTGTGGGTGGCGAAGTTCGAAGCGACCAATGGGGAGTTCCGCAAGATGATCGAGGCACATGACAGCGGCTCGATTGACGAGGGGAAGATCAGTCTCAATGGCGACCGCCAGCCGGTGGTGAATGTGAATTTCGTGCAGGCTCGGGATTTTGCCAACTGGATGAACGAGAAGGATCGCGAGACGCTGCCGAAGGGCTACGCGTATCGATTGCCATTTGAGTTTGAGTGGGTTGCCTTTGCGCAGTGCGGGACGCAGAACGAGTTCCCTTGGGGGGATAAATGGCCGCCGACGGTCGGCAACCATCATGGCCAAGAATCGATTGGCCGCTCGGACAAGATCGAGGGGTTCAAGGACGAGTTTGTCGGCTCGTGTGATGTCGAGAAAAGCGGCGTGAACCCTTGGGGCCTCTACGGAGTGGGCGGCAACGTCTGGGAAGGCTGCTCATGGCAAGGGGATTACCGCGAGGCCGGGGCTTGGCACGGCGGTTCGTGGGACACCGGTTCGATCGGAATGATGCGTGTGATGTTCCGCAGTGTCGGCAGCCCCGGATACAAGTTCCCGAACTACGGCTTCCGCTTGGTTCTTGCTCCGATCACTGAGCCTGAGGCGCAGAAGGCGCCTGAGGCGGAGAAGTCAGAGAAGGCCGCCGAGGGTAAGTGACCTGCGTGCGGGCCGCGGGGTCGCTATGTCCCTGCGGTTCATTTGAGGCTTGGAATTTCGGGTGCGGGTCGAGACAGTGCGCCAGCACTAACTGCTAAGTTGCATGAACGAACCGACCGACGCCCGCCGCCCGTTTTCCTCCCAAGTGTTGGATGGCTCCGACCGTGCCCCCAGCCGCGCGATGTTGTATGCGGTTGGATTTAAGAAGGACGACTTTGCCAAGCCGCAGATCGGCATCGCCTCGACCTGGAGCCAGGTCACGCCGTGCAACATCCACATCGACAAGCTGGCAGTTGAGTCCGCCAAGGGGGCGGATGCCGCCGGCGGAAAGGCACTGATTTTCAATACGATCACGATTTCCGACGGGATTTCGATGGGCACCGAGGGGATGAAGTACTCGCTGGTGAGCCGGGAGGTCATCGCCGACTCGATTGAAACCGTGATTGGCTGCGAGGGGATGGACGGGCTGGTAGCCATCGGTGGCTGCGACAAGAACATGCCTGGCTGCTTGATCGCCATGGCGCGGCTGAACCGGCCGGCGGTGTTTGTCTACGGCGGGACGATCTTGCCCGGTTGCGCGACGATCAAGGGCGAGCAAAAAGATTTGGATGTCGTCTCGGTGTTTGAGGCCGTCGGCAAGCATGCCGCGGGCGAGTTCAGCGATGCGGAGCTGGAGACCGTGGAGTCCTGCGCCATCCCCGGCGCCGGGTCGTGCGGCGGGATGTACACCGCCAACACGATGGCCAGCGCGATTGAGGCGCTTGGCATGTCCCTGCCAAACAGCTCGGCCCAAGCGGCCATCAGCGATGACAAGATGCGCGACTGCTTTGACGCGGGCGTGGCGGTGATGCATCTGATTGAGCGCGGGATCCGCCCATCGGACATCCTGACGCGCGAGGCATTTGAGAATGCCATCACGGTGGTTATTGCGCTTGGTGGGTCCACCAACGCGGTGCTCCACCTGCTGGCGATGGCCCACGCGGCCAACGTAAAGTTGAGCATCGATGACTTCACCACGATTGGCGCGCGGGTGCCGGTGCTGGCGGACTTGAAGCCCAGCGGCAAGCACGTGATGGCTGACCTGGTGCGCATCGGCGGCACAATCCCACTGATGAAGATGTTGCTCGATGCGGGCTTGCTGCACGGCGAGTGCATGACGGTGACGGGGCGGACGATGCGTGAGAACTTGGAGAAGCTGGCGACGCCGTATCCGGA
>JBILQA010000238.1:0-4775 GCA_044373535.1 Akkermansiaceae bacterium
GAGCTATAAGGCGGGCGATTACGGGCCCGGGTTTGTGGCGCGCCCGGACCTGCGCCAGGAGCTTGGCCGCTGGTATTGCTACGAGCTGATGCTCAAGGCGAACACCCCTGGTGAGCGGGACGGCGAGATCGCCTGCTGGCTCGACGGCAAGCTCATCGCACATTTCCCGCACCTGCGGCTGCGCGATGTTGCGGTGCTCAAGATCAACCACGCTGCGCTCGACCTCCACATCCGCAGCAATCCAACGCGGGCGAACAAAAAGTTCTACGACGACGTGGTCATCGCCACGAGCTACATCGGTCCCCGGGTCAAGGAGGCAACGATTCGACGTTGAAGTCGCAGGGGATTTCCCCAAGGCTGCGGGTGCTCATGAAGCTTCTATCCCTTGCTGCCGTGCTCCTGCCGCTGACCGCCTCCGCCCAGAATGACGCCATCGGCAACTTGGAGCGCGCCGAGAAATTTGGCGGCGCCGCCCGCGCGATGATCCGCGGCGCCGATGTGCGCATGCATTGGTCGCCAGGTGACAGCCATCTCGCGTGGCGCGTCGACACCGGCCGGGAGACCTATGGGTTTTTCCTGCTCGATCTGAAGACCGGCAAGAAAATCCCCGCATTCGATCACGCGGTGGTCGCCAAGGCGCTCGGCGAGTCGGCCGGCAAACCGGTCGATGCAACCTGCCTGCCGGTCGAGAACGTCGAGTACGTCGATGGCTCGACGCTTCGATTCAGCGCGTTGGGGAAGGCATGGAAATTTTCAGGCGGCAAGGTGAGCGCAGATGCGACACCGCCGAAAGAAGGCGCCAGCCTGTGGATCGCCCCCGAGGAGGCACCCAAGGGGAGCATGCGCGATGGCGAGCCAACGTCGATCATCGTTGAAAATGCTACCGGCGGGGAGATCGAGGCGTTTTGGATCGCCGACGACGGCGAGCGCCGGTCGTACGGCAAGGTGGCGGCCGGCGAGACATTTTCCCATGGCACCTACGGCGGGAACTTGTGGTTGATGACCAACGCCAAAGGTGAACCGCTCGCGGCCATTGAGGCGCCGGACGTGGCCACCGTGGCCAAGCTCACCGGCCGGGTGGCTCCGGTGGTCAAAGAAAAGGCGCAGCGTCGGCGCGGCCGCGCAGGTGGCGGGGGAGGGTCGGACACCTCGCCGGATGGAAAATGGCGCGCGTTTGTTCGGGCTAACAACCTATTCATCCAGCCGGTCGGCGGCGGCGAGGAGATCCAACTGAGCAAGGACGGCGCGGATGACAAGCGCTACGGCGCGCCGATCTGGTCGCCGGACTCGCAGAAGCTCGTGGCGATGTTCACGCCGCAGGTCGAGGAGCGCCAGATCCACATCGTCGAGGCCTCGCCCGCCGACCAACTCCAGCCGAAGCTGCGCACCCTCAACTATGCCAAGCCCGGCGACGCCATCTCCCAGCCGAAGCCGCACCTGTTCCACGTCGACAAGCCCGGCCAGGTCCCGCTGGATGAGGCCCTGTTTGCCAACCCATGGGAAATCAACGACCTCGCCTGGGCCGCGGACTCCTCGGAGTTCTCCTTTGTCTACAACCAGCGCGGCCACCAGGTCATGCGCATGGTTGGCATCAACGCCGCCACCGGCGCCGCCCGCGCGATCCACGAGGACACCACCACCACCTTCATCGACTACTCCCAGAAGTCCTTCATGCGCCGCTTGGGCGACGGCTCCGAGGTCCTCTGGGCGTCCGAGCGCGACGGCTACAACCACCTCTACCTCATCGACGCGGTCAAGGGGACGATCAAAAACCAGATCACCAAGGGCCCGTGGAACGTGCGCGAGGTCCTCGACATCAACGAGAAGGACCGCACGCTCCTGCTCCGCGTCATCGGCCTGCCCGGCCAGGACCCCTACCACATGCACTTTGCCCGGGTGAACTTCGACGGCACCGGGTTCACCCGCCTCACCGACAGCGATGGCAGCCACCAAATCGAGTTCTCGCCAACGCGCGAGTTCTTCGTCGCCACCTGGTCGCGGGTCGACCAGCCGCCGGTGATGGAAGTCAGGCGCAGTGGCGACGGCAAGCTGGTCGCCGAGATCGGCCGCGCCGACGATGCCGAGTTGCGCCAAACCGGCTGGAGCCGCCCGGAACGCTTTGTCGCCAAAGGACGCGACGGCGCGACGGACATCTACGGCGTCATCATCCGGCCAATCAACTTTGATCCGGCGAAATCCTATCCGGTTGTCGAGGACATCTATGCCGGGCCGCACGACTTCTTTGTGCCCAAGAAGTTCTCCCCGTGGATGGGGATGAACAACATCGCCGAGCTCGGCTTCGTCGTGGTGAAGATCGACGGCATGGGCACCAACTGGCGCAGCAAGGCGTTCCATGACGTCGCCTGGAAAAACCTCGCCGACTCAGGGTTCCCGGACCGCATCGCCTGGATGAAGGCCGCCGCCACCACCCGACCGTTCATGGATCTCACCCGCGTCGGCATCCTCGGCGGCAGCGCCGGCGGCCAAAGCACCCTCGCCGGACTCCTCCACCACGCCGACTTCTACAAGGTCGGCGTCGCCGACTGCGGCTGCCACGACAACCGGATGGACAAAATCTGGTGGAACGAGGCGTGGATGGGCTGGCCCATCGACGAAAGCTACGAGCGCAACTCCAACGTCACCCACGCCGCCAAACTCCAAGGCAAGCTCATGCTCGTCGTCGGCGAACTCGACAACAACGTCGACCCCGCCACCACCGCCCAAGTCGTCTACGCCCTCCAAAAAGCCAACAAGGACTTCGACTTCCTCCCCGTCATGAACACCGGCCACGGCGCCTGCGAAACCCCCTACGGCAAACGCCGCCGCGCCTCCTTCCTCACCCGCCACCTGCTTGGTCAAGAATAGCTCAAGACCCTAAAAGTTAGACATTGAAAGTTAGACGTTGAAAGTTAGACGTTGAAAGTTAGGCGTTGAAAGTTAGGCGTTGAAAGTTAGGCGTTGAAAGTTAGGCGTTGAAAGTTAGTCGTTGAAAGTTAGTCGTTGGAACTTAGACGTTGGAACTTAGACGTTGAAAGCACTGCCCCAGTATCATCCCCCATACCACCCTTCTCCTTTGCGCCTCTGCGGCTTGGCGCGAGATCCGTCCTGAAATCAGAACGATTTATCCGAGCCAAAGGGGCGAAGATTGAAGAAGGTCTCGCGCAAAGCCGCAGAGGCGCAAAGGAAGAAGGATCTATTCTTCATGCATTGCCGCACTCAACCATGTTGATTTTTGATTTTCAGGGCAAATCCCCCGCATCCTTCAAATAAAGAAATCTTGGCAGGCCTCTCTACTCGCCGTGGAATCACTCTAACGCCCAACCAAAATGAAAGCCCACCCCGAGCATGTTACGGAAGCAACGATTGCCTGCGCCCTGCGGTTTCGGGGATCTGAATACGTAGAAGCAAATCACGGGCAGCTGCAGGGCATGGCAGGCAAAGGATTCCCGACGTTGATTCAGCCGGTTGTGGAGGCGTTAAGCTTACACGTCAGACCGGAAGACAACTTCGCCGCATTCTTCGGTCTTCAACGCTTCTTATTCAAATGGGGTGGAGAATATTTGACCATGTATGCAGAAGAGCATATCGCTTTTGACTTTCTTTTCCTTCATCTTTACCGGCTCGATCCCCCACCCGAATTTTCCAATGACGAGTTTGTGGCGCAGTGGGATCGCGATTTCAAAGACAAAGCTGAGCAGGCGGCTGCAGTAATTCGGAACTCATTCAGACGCAAGGGACGAGGGAGTAGGTTGGCGATTTGATCCCCTCCCCGCGTCCCACCGCCTCAAGGCCTCAGGGGTCATCCAAGCACCCGCCGCTGTCATCCAATCACTCTAATAAAATCACCCGATGCCAAAGTCATTAATATCAACCACGATCTGCCTGCTTGCCTGCATGGTGCTCGCAGGTTGCCATGGAGACATCCGCGCAGTCTGGACAGAGTCCTCAGGACGAGTTCCGTCCTCCGCTCCTGCCGTCGAGGGATTCAAGATTCGCCCACTCGAAGCTCTGATCATTGCGGAAAAAGAATTTGGAATGAGAAAGACCGTGCAACACGTTTACGCGGATTCACGCTATTACTATATTGTTGACGGATTTTCTGGGTCGCAGGCATCCAAAGCTGAGAAATCCGGAAGGCGCGTGGATGGGAGAACAGGCAAGTGCCAGAGAGTCCAGCTCCCATGAATGCGCCGCACCATGGTGGATGCGCTCATCGTCCGCTCCCAAAAATTAATAGGGCGCTCGCGCTAGCGGGGGTAGGCCGCACTAGACATTTATGAACATACCCTGGACGGTATTTTGGCTGCTCTTCTGGTATGCTGGGGTCCTATTTTTTGCGTGGACAATTGCCCAGAATATCCGCTCCGGAGAGGCTGGGGCAAGCGGCACACCTCTGTCACGAAGCAGCCATCCGGTACGATTTTGGGTGAGAGTAGGATGGAGTGTCTGTATGCTATTCGCCATGGCCCTGATGCCGTTGGTCATCCTCTGGAGGCAGCAGCGATAAGAAGAGCTGAAGACTTGGGTCGAGGCGGCGGAGCAAGCAAACCGGTCGCGACCTTCGCAGTCCACGTCTGGCCAGGCAGGGCTAAGCGGCGCGCCGAAGCAAGGGTTTTGACCTCGACGCCCCGGAGTCTTCCGGCTTAAGAACCATGCTTCCGGGATCCGGGAAGTTTTCCACGAACTTTTTGGGTTCCGTTGAAAATGGCTAAAAAGAACAAATACAACCGCTGGGAGATTGCCGCATTCGTCTCGTTTGGCGCGGCAGTTGGGTA
>JBILQA010000239.1:0-4762 GCA_044373535.1 Akkermansiaceae bacterium
TGCCACGCTCAGGCCTAGGCAAAGCCACGCCGCGCTCCGAGCCCAGCGCTGGTGGGCGGTGGCCATGAGTAGGGCTGGCACGGCGAGCGCTCCGGCGGCCAGTGCCAGGGCCAGGGCGACAGCGGCGGCTTCCTCGTGAGGTTCGATTACCGCCTCGGTCACCCCGGGCAGGTTTTCAGCTCCATCTTCGGCCGGCTCACCGGTCAGATAGGCCGGAATGGCCACCAGTGCGGCTGCCACAACCAGCCAGAGGCCGACCCGGTGGGCTGACGGGTTCTTGAAAACCAGCCCGATTCCAAGGGTGGCCGCGCCAAAGAGGATCCCCACAACCGGAAGGTGGTTGAGCACAAGATGTAGATGGGTGAAGTTCATTTCCGTTTGGTTGCGCAGTAGCGTCGAGACGCCGGCGGACTGGTGACCCGCAGGCCTCCACCGGCGAAGATAATGCACACCCCGCTGATCGGCGCATCAAAATGCACCTCCAGCGCCTCGGGGGGTGGCCATGGGGTACCCGCTGCAGTTTCAACCTGCTGCATCCTTTCACTTCTTCCCCGATGACCAACACCATGAACCGGCCCAAGCGGATACGGGCCTTTCATTAAGAGGAACTCGTGACCTCCTGCCGACCTGCCGGAAAATCGCTCATCTTCCCAGTTGAAAAGACTGTTCAGATGAACTACCCATTCTCCGCAGTGGAAGTAAGAAATTCCAGAACCCTTGTGCCCGGCGCGGCCCCCGCGCCCAGCCCGGCAACGCCCAGCGCCCAGTCACCCGCGCCCAGCCCGGCCAGCGCCCTGCGCGCGCAGTTGCGGGAGCGCTTTCCGCATGCCCATGCGGCCGCCACGCAGGCCAAGGAGGAGGCGCCGCCCACCTCATGGGAAATCCCCGCCGGAGCCCTCACCGAGCTGGTCGCCCCGGGTGCCAGCGCCGGCTGCGGCCTGCTCATCGCCGACCTCATGGCCGAGCTGGAGGCCAATGACGCGCCCGAGCCGCTGGCCCTCATCGACGGGGCGGACGCCTTTGACCCGGCGTCCCACGGCGCCGCGCGCTGCGCCCGGGTCCTCTGGGTGCGCTGCCGCGAGGTGGCCAAGTCGCTCAAGGTCGCCGACCTGCTCCTGCGCGACGGCAACCTGCCGTGGATTGTCCTGGATCTCGCCGGCCTGCCCGAAACCGAGCTGCGGCGCATCCCGGGCAGCTCATGGCACCGGCTCCACGGGCTGGCGCGCAAGACCGGTGCGCGGCTGCTGGTGATGACCCGCTTTGCCCTGGTGCCCAAGCCCGCGCTGCGGGTCTTCCTTGAGGAGCGCCTCAGTCTTGAGGACTTGGAAAAACACCTTGGCGAGGCCGCCGGCCGCGGCCTCCACGCCTTGGCACGCGCCAAGGGCCCCGCCAGCCGGCGCGCCGCCGGCCAAGCTTAAAAAACACTCTATGAGAACATGTACGCCGCCCTCCACCTTCCCGACCTTGCCCTTGAGGTCCTGCGCCGCAGCGATCCAAGCCTCGCCGCCCGCCCGCTGGCGCTGGTCGACCCCGGCCCTGCTCCAGTACCTCACCGCGGCGGCCAACCACGCCCCCCTGGCGGCCCACGCCGCGGCGGCAGTCTGGTGGCTGAGTGCAGCCGGGAGGCGGCGGCGGCGGGCATTGTGCCGGGCATGGGCGTGGCGCGCGCACTTGCGCGTTGCCCGGACTTGGTGGTCGCTGAGCGCGACGCTGCGGCACAGGCCGCTGCGGGCGCCGCACTGGTCGACTTTGGCCGCGGCCTCTCGCCCGATGTCGAGGCCGTCGCCTCAGCGACCCTCCTCCTTGATGTGTTTGCCGTGGCAGCCTGCCGCCAGGACCCTGCCGGCTGGCGCGCGCGGGTGCTTGCCAGCCGCTTTGAGTTCCCCTTCCGGCTTGCCCTCGCGCCCACCCCGGACCTGGCCCACCTGAGCGTCACGGCCGGCGCCCACCTCTGGGAGGCGGCCACGGGAATGCGCTGGCCGCTTGCTTGCCTGACCCCGCTGGGCCTGCCCGGCGCCCTGCTTGAGCGCTGGCACGCGTGGGGCCTGCGCACGCTTGGCGACCTCGCCGCGCTGGGCGCCGGCGGGGTGGCCGCCCGCCAGGGCGCCGAGGCCGCCCGCTGGCAGCAAATCATCACCGGCGCCGCCCACCGGCCGCTGCGCCTGTGCCGTGAGGCGCTCCATTTTGCCGAGACCGTTGAGCTCGACGAACGAATCGAGTCGCTTGAGCCGCTGCTCTTCCTCCTCAACCGGATGCTCGGCACCTTGGAGAGCCGGCTTGAGTCCGCCCAGCGGGTGGCCATCACCCTCGCCGTGGAACTCACGTTCGAGGACGCCGAGCGCCACGCCAAGGAACTCCGGATTGCCGAGCCGACCCGCGCCCGCGACGTCCTCCTCGGCATCCTGCGCACCTATTTGGAAACCCTCAGCGCGCCCGCCGCAGTGGTTGCCATCTCCCTACAGCTTGAGCCCTCGCTGCCCGGCGAGGCCCAGGCCGACTTGTTCAACCGCGGCCTGCGCGAGACCAACCGGTTCTTTGAAACCCTCGGGCGCATCGAGGGGCTTGTCGGCCCCGGCAACGTCGGCGTGCCCGTGCCGGCCAACACCCATGAGCCGGACCGCTTCACCCTTCTCCCCTACGGCGGCAAGCTGCCCCCACCGCAGCGCGAACCGGCCGCCATCCCGCTGCGCCGCTTCCGCCCGCCGCTCAGCGTCCGCGTCGCCTGCGTCGAAGGCGCGCCGATGGCCCTGCTCACCGGCGCCTACGCCGGGCGCATCGAGCGCTCGCGCGGACCGTTTCTCCTTTCCGGCCAGTGGTGGGAGCCCGCCGCCTGCTGGCGCCGCGCCGAGTGGGATGTCGAGTCCGCCGGCCGCCTGCTGCGCCTTGTCCGCCTGCCGGCCAACCATTGGCAACTTGAGGGAATCTACGGATGAATCCCATCGCCGAACTCCATGCCCGCAGCGCGTTCTCGTTCCTGCGCGGCGCCAGCCACCCGGAGACCCTCGTCCGCCGCGCCGCAGCCCTCGGCTACGGCGCCATCGCCCTGACCGACGAAATGGGCTTCTACGGCTCCGCCCGCGCCCACCAGGCCGCCAAGGAAGCCGGCATCCGCGCTCTTGTCGGCGTCAGCCTGCGCAGCCGCGCGGGCGGCAGCTTCCCCTTGCTTGTCGCCACCCGCGCCGGCTACGAGAATGCCTGCCAGCTGCTCACCCGCTCCCACCTGTCGCGCGGCACCGAGCCGGCCACCGCCGAACTCCAAAATCCGGCGGACTTCACCGGCCTTGTCTGCCTCACCGGCGATGAATCCAGCCCGCTCTCGCGCCTACTTGCCGCCAACCGCCGACCCGAGGCGCTTGCCTGCGCCAAAGACCTCCTGCGCCTGTTTGGCCCGGGCAATGTCCAGGTTGAGATTCTGCGCCACCACCTGCGCGGCGAAGAGCGCCTCAACCGCCTGCGCATCGACCTGGCCAAGCACCTGCGCCTGCCGCTGGTTGCCTGCCAAGCCCCCCTCTTTGCCGCGCGCGATGACCGGCCGCTGGCCGACGCCTTCGCCTGCCTGCGCAAGAAAACCACCTTGGATGACGCCGGCACCCTGCTGGCAGCCAATGGCGAGCGCTTCCTCAAGCCGCCCGCCGAACTGGCCACCCTGTTCCACGACCTTCCCGAGGCACTTGCCAATGCCAGCTCGCTGGCGGAAAGCCTGGAGTTCTCCCTCAACGACCTTGGCTACGAATTCCCCGCCTTCCGCGACCCCGCCAGCGGAATCCTGTTGGACCGCGCCGCCCAGGACGCGCGCCTGCGCGACGAGGCGTTCCGCGGCGCGCGCCACCGCTGCGGCGGCCTGCCCGAGTCCATCCGCGACCGCCTCAACGAGGAACTTGCCCTGATCGCCAAACTCGGTTTTGCCGGCTATTTCCTCGTCGTCTGGGGGATCAAGGAGTTTGCCCGGCGCGAGGGCATCCTCTGCCAGGGCCGCGGCTCGGCGGCCAACTCGGTGGTCTGCTACGCGCTTGGCATCACCAATGTCGACCCACTCAGCCAGAACCTCCTGTTTGCCCGCTTCCTGTCCGAGAACCGCAGCAGCTGGCCGGACATCGACATCGACTTCCCCTCCGGCGAGGGCCGCGAGCGCGTCATCCAGCACGTCTACGAAACCTACTCCCCCCACGGCGCGGCCATGACGGCCAACGTCATCACCTACAAGCCGCGCTCCGCCTTCCGCGAGATGTCCAAGGTCCTCGGCTTTGGCCCCGAGACGGCCGCCCGCTTCTCCGAGATCGCCGGCGGCCCGCGCATCAGCGAGCCCGACGAAGGGATGCTCGGCGACGGCTCCGCCATGGAAACCTTCTACCCCAACGGCCAAATCGAGCGCCTCGAGGAAACCATCATCCAAGCCGGCATCCCCGCCAACCACCCGCGCTTCGGCGCCTTGCTCAACCTCTACCTCACCGTCCAACGCATGCCGCGCCACCTCAGCCAGCACCCGGGCGGCATGGTCATCTGCAACCGCGGCCTCAACCACATCGTCCCGCTTGAACCCGCCGCCATGCCCAACCGCACCATCCTCCAGTGGGACAAGGACGACTGCGAGGACCTCGGCATCGTCAAGGTCGACCTGCTTGGCCTCGGGATGATGGCTGCCATGCAGGAGGCACTCGTCATCTGCGCCGAGCGCGGCGAACCGGTCGACTTGGCCAAGATCCCCCTCGACGACCCCGCCACCTTTGACCTCCTCTGCCGCGCCGACACCGTGGGCACCTTC
>JBILQA010000240.1:0-4760 GCA_044373535.1 Akkermansiaceae bacterium
TTGCCGACTTCGGTGCGCTGACCAAGGGGATTCACAGTATATGCATACGCGGAAATGGGGTTCACGCCAACCTCGTTTTCCTTCGCGGTGAGGACGTCGCGCGTGGGGTCCCAGGTGTGGGTTACGATGTGGGCCGGGCCGGTGACGGTGTAGAGCAGGCCCATGCTGTTAGCCTCATAAGCGTAGGTGAATGCGCCCGCCGGGCTAGTGACGGTGCCGAAACGCCCGGTGGTTTCGCTGTAGGTGTAGGCGGTTTGATTTTCACGGTCTGGATCTCCATTGCTATCGACCCATCCAGCTTGGTGTTGACTTTCTGTTCCAAGCCGCCATCCGGATTCGCGGCCAAGCGTGTCCCGGCTGCGGTCAAGCACGCGGGTGAAGTCGGGGGTGCCGTTTTCGTCAAGGTCGTAGGTGAGGGTTTCAGTGGCTGGTGCCAGGGTGGCTGGATTGTAGGTGAAGCTGAACGCCGAGCGGTTGAGCTGGGTTTCCGAAACCTTTCGGCCAAGGGAGTCATAGGCGAGGGTCACACCCGGGGTGGCGTCCGAGTAGCTGGTGGTGATCAGCCGCCCACCGTTGTCGTAGCCGTAGGTGGTGACCACGCCGCGTTCCCAGGTGCGGGTGAGGAGACGGCCGGCGGCGGTGTAGGTGTAATCCGGATCGATGATTCCGTCGTCGGTTTCGCCGTGGTAGTTCTTTTCAACAAGGAAACCGCGGGTCGGGCTGTAGATCCAGGTGGTCGTGGCGGTAATTCCGCCGTAGGTGGTCAGGGTCTTTTGCCGGTCGGCGTAGTCGTAGGTGTGGCTGACCCGGTAGGTCTGGCCGCCGGAGACTTCCTGGATGTTGCCATCTGGGAAATAGCTGGTGGTGGTGATGTTGGTGAGCGGGTCGCCGTCGGCATCAAGCGTGTTGGGGGCGTCCACGGTGATCCGGCGACCGCGGATGTCATAGGTGAAGGCGGTGGTGCGGGCACCGGGGTCGGTGACGCTGAGGGCCACATCGGCCGTGGCCGAACGATAGGCGGTGGTGGTCACGCCGGTGCGCGAGTCGTAGTGGTGGGTCGGGCGGCCAAGAGCATCGTAGCCGCTTCCCGGGGTGTTGGCGGTGTTACCTTCAAGATCCAGCGCACGGACTGCGCTGTAGGCGATGAGGGTGTTGGTGTTGTCGTAGAAGGCGCTGACGTCCGGGCGACCGTCAACCACGGTGCTGATTGAGAAGGACCCGTCCGGGGATGTCTGTTTTTGGCTCATGTTGCCGCCGATTCCCAGGGTGGTGACGGAGTGGCTGAAGGTGGCATCCTGATGGGTGGGAGTAGGACCTTGGCCAATTTGCCATGACCACGATTGGAGTCCGTCGGCGGAACCGTCGTTTTGGGAGACAATTGGATCAAGCACTGCGGCACCGCTGGTGTACCAGACCTTGGAGGTGGTGCGCCACACCGGGGTGGCGCCGCGCGCGGCGGGGACGGACTCGGAGAAGCTCACGGTGTCGGTGCCGTAGTCGATCATGCCATTGGCGTTCAGGTCGATGGCGGAAACGGTCCCCTGTCCAAGGCTGTCATACGTCATCAAGGTGGTCACGCCATCGGGATCGGTGCTGGAGACCACCTGGCCGATGGCGTTGTAGCTAACGGTAGAGAATGCCCCGCCGGCGAAGTCGGTGCGCACTTGGCGACCGGCCCAGTCGGACGTCGTGGTGACGGTTTCGCGCAGGTTGACCCCATCCAGATACGAGCGGCTGGTGGTCAGGCCGGTGGCGGTGACTGCGTAGCTGTGCACCATGGCGGGGGAAAGGTCGCCGTAGGTGGTGGCGGATTTGTCGTCGAGGAAGCTGTCGCTGGTTTGGGTGAAGTTGTCAGGTGTTTTCGCGACGGTGCGGCTGGATAGCCCGGCGGCCGGCTTGTAGGTGGTGGTGGTGGTGGATTTCACCAAGGCACCCGGGGTGGCGGAGGCCGGGTTCGGGCTCCAGGACTCCTGATAGGTGCCGGCGAGGTTGGTCACCGAGCGGCCGACAAGGTTGGCGGTGGTGCCGGCCAGCGTGGCGGAGAGTGTGCCACCAACGGTTTCGGGGTAGCGATGGCTCTCAGTGGTGCGGCCGCGGTAGGCCGTCTCACTAGAAACCCCGAGGGTGTTGGTCTTCACCCGGCGGCGCAAGGCGTCGTAGGCGTGACGGGTGACGATGCCAGTGCGATCAGTTTCCGTGACCACCCCGCAGCAGGCGAATCCCTGGCTGGTGGTCCATTTAGGTGAGTCGGCGTTGACGACGTCCCCGACCACCGGCGACTGGGTCGGGAAGAAGGCGGTGGTCAGCGGGCGGCCGACGTTGTCGATCGACGTGACGGCCATGTGTTCAAAAATGGCGTCGCCGGTGCCGTAGCCAATCCCCTGGGAAATCCGGCGGATGGCGGTGCCAAAGCGGTTGTAGGTGATGGTGGTGCGCATCCCAAGGGTGACGCTGGTGCCGTTGCCGGCACCCTGCTCCATTACGATTGTTTTGCCGCCGGTGGTGGCATTGCGGGAGTAGGCGTAGGTGGTGAGCGTGCCGTCGGGGGCAATGATGCGGGCCGGCTTGCCGCCAAAGTCCGCGTTGTAGGGAATGTGGTACTCGGTGGTCACCAAAGTTGCGTTGGCACCGGTGAAAACCTTGCTCGTCCGGCTGTTGTTCGCTGAATCAAATGACACGCTGGATTTTGAAAGCACGTTGCCGCCGACCGAACGGGTGGTGGTGGTGGTGTGGGTTTGCGGGTTGGATTCGTACAACACCGTCATCCCCTGAGCATCCGCGGCGAAGGGCAACTGGGTCTGGTGGTTGTTGAGCCAGTAGGTGTGGAGTTCCTGGTGGCCGTCATAGCGGGAGTGGTGCTTGAGGAGACCGAAGCCGTTGGTGGCGGCACCCGGACCGGTAGTCTCGCCGGGTCCGTAATAACTCCAGGTGCTTGTCAGGGCCGCACCATCCGGATCGACGACTTCTTCAGTCTTTTCCCATGCCCACATGAACTCCCGCCACGTGACGCGGACGTCCGAAACGGTCTGGTAATCATCGGCGGCGACAGCTCGCTCTTCGCTGATGTCGCGCTGGATTTCAACCCCCGGCTCAGGCTTGGTAACGATGTGGGTTTCGCGGCGCAGGCCGGCAAAGACTTCCGCCTCGACGCGGCCGGTTTCCAGCACAAGGGTGCCGGGTTGCGGCTGTGTTTGTTCGTGGCGGTAGGTGGCTCCACCATATGTACTGTCGGCGCGCAGGCGGACCTTGCCATCCTGGTCAACGAGGCTGATGACGGTGATCCGGAAGGGACCGGGCTCGGTGACATTTCGATGGGTAACCGTAAAGGCATTTGGATCGAAGATCGTGGGGCTGGCGCTGACCTCAATGATATTCACCCCCGTGGCTATGGACTGGATGTGGCCGGCGGCGTTCCGAGTCACGGTGTAGGATCCTGGAACGATCGCATCGAGTGCGGCGACGCCGGGATTTTCGAAGCCAAGGGTGAAGAAGCGCAACGTCCCTGTAGTGTCTCCCGTATCGCCGCTGCCAAGGGGAATATTGCAGGTAAACGAGCCGCTGATGAGATCCAGCGAGCAGGTGCCGTCGTTGCATGATGAGCAACTCCCAGGGAGGCTGAAATGGGTTTCGCAGCCGCTTAGGGGGTCGGTTGCGATGATGCCAGGATCCGTCATCGCATGACCGCCACACTGGACCTTCACCATCCAATGCAAGCCGTACTCTTCAATCATGCCTGCTGGAATGACCACATCTCCGCCATCGTTCGGGACATTAACCTCGCCGCCTATCTTGCCACCTTCCTTTGGGACTGAAAGCAGCTTGATGCTGTTGATGAGCACTTTCTCTTTGGAATCGTTGCATTCCACGCCCGAGGGAGCCCCGATCACAACGCCGATGTAGAGCTTTTGATCGCCATTGGCTTCCCTTTTGGCGTCAACGTGCAGCCCCGGTTTAAGCTTGGGATTTATGCCTGAAACGGTGATTGTGATGCAATCGCAGCAATTCTTTGGCGTCGGGTTTATTCGCTTTTCTGGCGTGATGGAAGCGTTTGGGTTGGTACCGGTTGGAGGTGTCGAGTCGACAGCTCCGGCATTGCTGAATAGCAAGGCAGCCAAGCTGAATGAGGTAAGGGCGGTGCGAAAAGCAGAATTCATAATCGGAAAGAAGGTCTAAGAAGTGAAGTGGGCAGGAACGCAGGACAGTGCCGAAGGCTTAGTCTTCGGGATCCTTGAGGAAGAGGCTCATCCGGCTGCACATGCCGGGATCTCCGCCGGCTGGCATTTCAAAGTAGATTTGTGCGATCCCGAATGCTGACACCCGATTTTAGAAATTCTCAGCTTGCACTGGAAGCGGCCGGTCCCCTACTCTTCCCTCCGACGTCGTTCGGATTCGTCGCATCTATACCGGATTCTTTACAAAATTGGTTTTACAGGGACAAGCGCTACGAGGTGAATGCCTAGCCGCGGTCGCGGCCTTATAATAATCATCCGCGGCGGCAGCGGATGCACCCCGCATGGCGTGAGCGGAGCGAGGGCAACAGGGCGTTTGGGTGTTCAGTCAGAGTAGGCAATCTTTTCCGGTTCCAAATGGCTAAGTCTTGAAGAGGGAGAAAAGCAGCAAACAGGGCGAATCATGCGAGTAGCCCGCTGCGAGACTCCCTCCGGAGGACCAGCCCATAACCCGGGGTTCGTAGCCGAGAAGCAGTCCGAATTTCATTTTTCAAATGGGTTGGCACGCCAACGCCATTGGTTGGCGCGTGG
>JBILQA010000241.1:0-4750 GCA_044373535.1 Akkermansiaceae bacterium
CTTGAGAGGGCGCGGGTGCAGCGGCATGAGATGATCCGTTTATTGGCCGGCATTCGGGCTGGCCGATGGCTGGGCCCGTGGACGGCGGCAACCGGTTGCTGCGATTGCCCAACCGTTGGCTGCGTGAGCCGTTGTTGGGGCCAAGGGCCCGCCGCTGGATGCTTCCTGCCCGAACGCGCAGGGGACTACCGGCCGCGAGTTGGGCGCGCCGTTGGGGCGCGGGAGGGAGGGGGCTGTGAGTACGCTGAGCGTGGGCGAGGCAAAAAAGGGAGCGCGTAGTGAAACGCGCTCCCTTTGAGAGGATGGGGCGGGCTAGGTGCCGGGGAGCTCGATGAAGCCTTCGAGTTTGCGGATGCGGGTGGGGTGGCGCATTTTGCGCAGTGCCTTGGCTTCGATCTGGCGGATGCGCTCGCGGGTGACCTGGAACTGGCGTCCGACTTCCTCGAGGGTGCGTGAGTAGCCGTCCTTGAGGCCGAAGCGTTGTTCGAGGACTTCGCGCTCGCGTTCGGTGAGGGTGTCGAGGACGTCGCGGATCTTCTCCTTGAGCATCGCGAAGCCGGCTTCCTCCATCGGGTTTTCCGCGGCCTTGTCTTCGATGAAGTCACCGAAGGAGGTGTCGTCGGAATCGCCAACCGGGGCCTGCAGCGAGATTGGCTGCTGGGCCATCTTGAGGACGGCGCGGACGCGCTCGACGGGCAAGTGGATTTCCTCGGCGATTTCCTCCGGGGACGGCTCGCGGCCGTATTCTTGAACCAACTGCTTCTGCACGCGCATCAGCTTGTTGATCGTCTCGATCATGTGGACCGGGATGCGGATGGTGCGCGCCTGGTCGGCAATCGAGCGGGTGATCGCCTGGCGGATCCACCAGGTCGCGTAGGTCGAGAACTTGTAGCCGCGGCGGTACTCGAATTTTTCGACCGCCTTCATGAGGCCCATGTTCCCTTCTTGGATCAAGTCGAGGAACGACAGTCCGCGGTTGGTGTATTTTTTGGCGATGGAGATGACCAGGCGCAGGTTGGCCTCGACCATCTCGGTTTTCGCCTTGAGGGCTTCCTTGAGCCAGTGGCGGAGGTCCAGGTTGGTCGCATCGAAGCTTTCCGGGGTGTGCCAGGCGCGCTGTTGGAGTTCGCGCAGCTTGGTTTCAAACTCCTTGTCGGGAGTGGTCGCCTGCTTGCGGGCGTACTTCCAGAACTTCTGCTGGTACTCTTCGACGAGCTCGCAGAAATCCTCGGTCACCTTCTGCTTGTAGTAGAAGCGGGTGTACAGGCGGCCAAGCGACTGCTGGTTTTTCTCGAAGTCGGCCTCGAGCTTTTTCCGGCCGCGGACGTTCTTGGACGAGAGCTGCTTGAAGATCCGGTCGTTCTCCTCGTGAAGCTGGCGCAACTGGTCGCACTGCTTCGGGAGGATTTTCATGTAGCGTTCGCGCGACTCGATTTTTTTGTCGAGGATGACGCGGTCGAAGCGCTCCTTGCCCTTGATGAGCTTGTCGGCGAGGTCGAGGTAGCACTCGGCGGTGAAGCCGAAGAGGTGGAGGTACTTCTGGACCTTGATCTCGGCGCTCTCGATGCGCTTGGAGATTTCCACTTCCTGCTCGCGGGTGAGCAGCGGGACTTGGCCCATCTGCTTGAGGTACATGCGGACCGGGTCATCGAGGATGTCGAGTTTCTGGTCGGCCTTGGCGTCCTCGGGGCTTTCGTCATCGTCGCGCTTTTTGTCCTTCACGCGGTCGACCTCGGAGGCGTCGATGATGTCGAACTCCATGTTGCGCAGGCGCTCCATGATTGCCTCGACGTCCTCGGGATCCACCAAGTCGTTGGGGAGGATCTCGTTGATGTCGTCGTAGGTCAGGTACTCCTGCTCCTTGGCCAGCTTGATGAGTTCGCGGATCTTTTCCTGAATCTCAGGCGTATCAATGCGGCGGCGCTCTTCGACCGGCGGCGGCGTGGTCTTCTTGCCGGTGCCGGTGCGCTTGGCTGCCTCTGCCACTGGAGCTTCAACCACCGGGGCGGTCTTACTGCGCGGGCGGCTGCCGGATTTCGGCGCGGCGGCTTCTGGCTCAACCTTCTTGGCTGGCTCCTTGACCGCGGCTGGCTTCACCGGCTTGGCCGGGGCGACCGCCTTTGCCACTGCTGGCTTGGCGGCGGGCTTGGCAGCGGGCTTGGCAGCGGGCTTGGCAGCGGGCTTGGCAGCGGCTTTGGCGGCGGCTTTGGCAGCGGTGGTGATCGGCTTGCTGGTTTTGGCGATCGGCTTGGATGTCTTGGTGAGGGGCTTCGAGGGCTTAGTCAATGGTTTGGAGGCTTTAGTGAGGGGCTTGGATGCTTTGGTAAGCGGCTTGGAAATCTTTGCTGCCGGCTTGGACACCTTGCTGGCTGGCTTTTTGGCCAGGGGCTTGGAGGCAGCCTTGGCGACGGGCTTCTTGGCCACCGGCTTGGCCTTGGCAACGGGCTTCTTGGCAACGGGCTTCTTGGCAACGGGCTTGGCCTTGGCAACGGGCTTCTTGGCAACCGGCTTGGCCTTGGCAACGGGCTTCTTGGCAACCGGCTTGGCCTTGGCGACGGGCTTCTTGGTCACTTTGGCCGGCTTGGCAGCTGGCTTGGATGGCTTTGAGGAGGCCTTGGGAGCTGGCTTACTCGTCTTGGACGCGCGTGCGGGAGTCTTTTTGGCCATAATAGAAGCGGGAGCGAATGGGAAATCCGGGCACAAGTTACCCATGATAGGGCACAAGACACGAATGTCCGGAGGCGGCGGAATATTTGGCTTGGTACGGAAGCCGTCAAGGAAAAGTTTCAGCCGCCCAATCCATTACGCCGCAAGGAATTCTTGTTAGTCCCAAGTTACGGCTCGGCTGGCTGGGCACCGCCAAGGAGACGCTTGATCTCCTTGGTTTCCTCCATGAGGGCAACGAGGCGCTCGGGCGCCAAGTTGGGGGCCCGCAGGGCGGCGCGAACGCGCGCGTCGCGGATCTTGAGGGCACGCAGGCTCAGCTGGTTAAGGCCCGACTCGGCGGCCTCGAGCGGGTGGTCTGGAAGTTGCGTCAGGTGGGTCAGATCGCGGCGCAGGGCCTTGAGATCGGCATCCGCCAGGGTGGCGGTGAAAGCGTTGACTGCGCTCGGGTTGCCGGCATCTGGCCGGCGTGCGAGGATTTTCCGCAGGATGTCCATGCCGTCGAGGAACGGCGCGATCTCGACGAGGGTTTCGATTTGCTCGGCAAGCCACGCTTGAGCCTCAGGCGATTGGAGAGCCAGAAAGCAAAGATAGGCGATGGTGTTGTCGAGCGGGCTGAGGACGGCGGTGGCGGCGGCAGGGGCGTCATCGCGGCTGGCGGCGGGCTTGCGCTGGGAGCGCATCGCCTGGTCGACCGAGCCGCGGAATTCATCGACGCCGATCTGCAGGCGCGTGGCAAGGTGGTTGATGAGGCCGTCACGGGTGACCGCGTCCCCAGTGGTGGCAACGAGTTCCGCCAGCTCGCGGGCAAACTTTGAGCGATCCGCCACGTTGACGAGGGCCTTCTCCCGAGTTGCCCGCTCAACCATGTAGTCGAAAAACCCTTGTGCGGCATCCAGCCGCGTGCGGAAGCCATCAATGCCGTGGGCGCGGATGAAGGTGTCCGGGTCATCGCCCGGCGGGAGCTCGGCGACGCGCACGGCAAGCCCCTCAGCGGCAAGCTCACGGAACGCCCGCTCGGTCGCCTTGACGCCGGCCGCATCCGAGTCGAAGCACAAGACAATCGTCTCAGTGTAGCGGCGCAGGAGCCGCGCGTGGTGCGCGGTGAAGGCGGTGCCCAGCGGGGCGATGGCGTTTTCCAGGCCGGCCTCATGGCACGAGATGGCATCGATTTGGCCCTCACACAGCAGCGCGTAGCCGGCCTTGAGCATGTGCTTGCGGGCGCGGTCGAGGGCAAAGATGACCTTTGACTTGTTGAATATCGGCGTTTCCGGCGAGTTGATGTACTTGCCGCTCCGCGGGTCGTCGCGCAACTGGCGCGCACTGAAGGCGATGACATCCCCGTAGTCATTGCGGATGGGGAACATCAGGCGATCGCGAAAGCGCATGTACAGGCCGGAGCGGGCGTCCCCCTCCTGGCGCAGGGCGGCCAACCCGGAATCGGTCAGCTCACGACCGGAGAAGCCCTTTTCGCGGGCGAAATCGAGGAACGTGCGGGCATTTTCCGGCACCCAGCCGATCGTCCAGCGCTCGGCCATCTCGCGGCCAAACCCGCGGCTCTTCAGGTAGTCGCGCGCGTGCTTGGCGGCCGGATCACCGAGCAGCAAGCGGTGGAAAAAAGCCGCGGCCTCCCGGTGCAAGTCGATCAGGCGCGACCTCGAGCGCCGGGAGCGTTCCGCCGCCGGGTCGAGTGCCTCCTCGATGATGGGAATGCCAGCCCGCGAGGCAAGTTTGCGCACCGCGTCGGGAAACGGCAGGTTTTCGTACTTCATGACGAATCCCACCGCGCTGCCGCTCTCACCGCAGCCAAAGCAGTGGAAATGTTGGGTCGCGGCGTTAATGTGGAACGATGGCGACTTCTCGTTGTGAAACGGGCAGAGCGCCTTGAAACTCGATCCCGCGCGCTTGACGGGAAAGTACGAGCCGATGAGATCCACGAGGTCCGTGGCGGCAAGTACTTGTTCTACGGTCTCTTCAGGAATCCGGGGCATCGGGCGAGCCAGCGTATGGCAGGATCTTGCCCGGTTCCAATCATGGATTTGGATTCTTGGAAAAGTCTGCCTAGAGTCCCGGCCATGACCACCCC
>JBILQA010000242.1:0-4733 GCA_044373535.1 Akkermansiaceae bacterium
CCAGCGTCCCAAGCCGTCGATTTAAGCTGATCCTTGCCAGCGCGCTGCTCGCCGTGGCCGGTCTGGCAGGACAGGCGGTGGCGGCGGAGCGGCCGTATTTCAACGATAAGTCGGTGCCGGAGAACCGCCACGATCTTGAGCAGATCCAGGAGGCGCTGATGAAGGCATTGCCGGGTGCGCGGCAGGCGACGGTGTGCATCGACTTGGGTGAGGGTTCTGGCAGTGGGGTGATTGTCTCGGCGGAGGGCTTGGTGCTCACGGCGGCCCACGTGGCCGGCGGGGTGGGCAAGCCGGTGACGATCGTCATGGAGGACGGCCGCCGGCTGAAGGCGGAAACCCTCGGGATTGTGGCCGCGACGGACGCGGCGATGGTGAAGATCACCGAGCCAGGGCCATTCCCGTTTGTGGAGCTTGAGAAGGAAAGTCCGCCGCGGCTGGGCGACTGGGTTTTTTCCCTTGGGCATTCGGGCGGCTTTGACAAGGAGCGCGGCTCGGTCGTGCGGCTTGGGCGCTTTGTCTGGAACACCGACACGACCTATCAGTCGGACTGCAAACTCATCGGCGGGGACTCCGGGGGGCCGCTTTTTGACATCAACGGTCGGCTCATTGGGATCCACTCGCGTGTTGGAGCGGTGCTTGACCAGAGCATGCACGTGCCGATCAAGGAATTTGTGAGCAATTGGGACGGCTTGCTGGCTGGCAAGTTCATCGGCGAGGGGCCGTTTGCCGAGGCGCCCGTGAAAGGGAAAGGATTCCTGGGGATCGCCAGTGAGCCGACGGGTACCTTGGGATTGAAGGTCACCAAGGTCGGCAAGGACAGCGGGGCGGAAGTTGCCGGCATCAAGGTGGGCGACGTGCTGCTGCGTCTCAATGGTGAGGCGGTCAACGAGAAGGAGAAGCTCACCGCGTTGGTTTTTGAGCGCTTTCCCGGCGACAAGCTGGTGTTTGGCGTTCTGCGCGGCGGGGCGGAAATGGACATCACAGTGACTCTTGGGGAAAAGTAGACCTATGAAAAATCAAGCACTTGCCATTGCCAGTCTTGCCATTGCCCTGAGCGCCTCGGCGGGCGCCGTGGAAAACGTGGAGGGCGCCTTGCGCACCAACGGAGCCGAAACGCTCAATGCCTTTGAATCTGTGCGCGAGGTCTTGCAGGCCACCAGCGCGGTGGTCATGAAAGACCGGACCCAGCTCGCATTCGGGATGGTGGTTTCCTCGGATGGGTGGGTCTTGACGAAAGCCTCCGAGATTGAGGGTAAGAGTGGACTTTCCCTGCGTATTGGCGAGGAGACTTACGAGGACGCCAAGGTGCTCGGGGTGGATCCTGCCTGGGATGTGGCCTTACTTAAGGTGAAGGCGGAAGGACTGACGCCGGTCCGCTGGGCGAAGGATAGCAAGCTGGCCCAGGGGTCCTGGGTGGTGGCCAACGGGGCGACGAGCCGTGCGCGGCGCCGCGCGATGGTTGGCATCATCAGTGCCAACTCGCGTGAGATTGTCGGCGGACCCTCGGTGGTGCTGGGAGTCACCTTGGGAACGGAAAAGAACGATCTGCGAATTGAGGAGGTTGCTCCGGAAGGTGGTGCCATGGCCGCCGGTTTGAAGAAGGGAGATGTGCTGGTGAGCTTTGCCGGCACCGATCTCAAAAACCGCGAGCAGCTGCTTGAGATGCTCAAATCCCATGCGCCAGGAGACAAGCTGCCGTTCACCTATAAGCGCAAGGACAAGGTGATCAAGGGCGAGATAACCCTCCGGGCGCGCAACGACGTGGTCGCTGAGCCGCTGAGCCGCAACGATGAGATGAGCGGGCGCTTCTCCCAGCGGCGCACAAGCTTCAAGCGCGTCATCCAACATGACATCCCCGGCAATGTCGAAAGTGTCGGCGGCCCGCTGCTGACTCTGGATGGCGAGTGCATCGGGATGAACATCGCACGCGCCAACCGCGTGGAAACTTTTGCCATTCCGTTGGAGGAACTCCAGGAGATCATCCAGCGCATGGAAGGCGCCGCGGCCAAGTAAGCCGGCGCTTGCGCGCTGCGCTAGCGGGATTTTTCCCTGTGGCGCTTGAAGATCGCCAGAGTTCGATCGCGCTCCTGCTGGTGGTTGACCACTGGCAGTGGGTAGTCCGTCGCGAGGGGCCGGCCATGGTCGGGCGCGGCGGTGAATTTTTTCGCGTCGGCCACGCCGGCAAGTTCCGGGATCCAGCGGCGGATGTAGTCTCCGTGGGGATCGAAACGGGCGGTTTGGAGCCAGGGATTTTGGATGCGGAAGTACGGGGCGGCATCTGCGCCGGTGCCCGCACTCCACTGCCAGCCGCCGTTGTTGGAGGCGATCTCGCCATCGATCAGGTGGCGCATGAAGAAGCTTTCCCCGTGCCGCCAGTCGATGTGCAAGTCCTTGGTGAGAAACATCGCGGTGATCATGCGCGCGCGGTTGTGCATGAAGCCGGTAGCGAGCAGCTGGCGCATGGCGGCGTCAATGATGGGGAACCCGGTGCGCCCTTGCTTCCATGCTTCAAAGGTCTCGCCGGGCTCATCCCATGGCAGCCCGCGGAACTCGGCGTTGAACTCGAGCTCAAGCACATCGGGGAAATGCGCCAATATCTGCATGTAGAACTCCCGCCACGCGAGTTCCTTTTGGAAAACCAGCGCGCTCTGGGCAGCCGCTCCGCCGTGGGCGCGCACCTCGGCTGCCGCCGCGAAGACGCTGCGCACCGAGAGCGTTCCAAAGCGCAGGTCCTGGGACAGGCGGGAGGTTCCCGCCACACTCACTTGGTCGCGCCGCTCAACATAGCTCGGGATACAGGCGCTGATTGCCTCCTTGAGCCGTTGCCGCGCCGCGCGCTCGCCGGCCACCACCGAGGCGGTTCCCGCTGACACCAAGCCCCAGTCGGCAAGGCTTGGAGCCGGCAGCGATGGCACTGATGGGCTGTTGAGCTTCCCCGGCTTGCCCACCGGCGCGCGCTTCTCGAGCTGCAGCCAAGACCTCGAATAGGGTGTGAAGACCCGGTAAGGATCCCCTTTTTGGGTCAGCACCTCGGCGGGCACATGCAAGACGACGTCATCGTGGCCAATGCACGCTACTCCAAGCTCCGCGCACACCGCGGCGACCTTTCGCTCGGCCGCTTGGCCAAACGGGTCCGGGTCTCGATTGAAAAAGACCGCGTCGGCGCCGGATTCCACCACCAAGGCGCGGATCACCTCCGCGGCCAATCCCCGGCGGAAGGTCAGCCGCCCGTCGAGGGTTTTCAGGTTCTCCGCCAGCGAAGCCAAGCAGGCGCACAGGAATTCCTGCCGCCCGGCGCCCGTCCAGCAGTGGCTGCCCTCCCAGCCGCTGAGGATGAAAACGGGCAAAACCGCCTGCGCCTCGCGCGAGGCCGCATGCAGGGCGGTGTTATCAACCAGCCGGAGGTCTCGGCGGAACCAGTGGATGGCAAGTTTGAAGCGGGCGGACACGCGCCTAGAAAAGCCCGCTGGCCATCAAAGGCAATAGGGAAGAGGGGAGAATCAAATTTCCTCAAGGAGCTTCTCGGCTTTTTTGACCGTCGACTGGCTCAGCTTGCCGTTGACCCGGCGCGAATTGTCGAGAATCTCCTTGAGCTGGGCCAGCGTGCGTTCGGCGGTTTCCAACGATTTGCGCCCGCCGCCGTACTTTTTATCCGAGAAATACTTCGTGAAAGTCGTGCCAGCCCGGCTCACGCACAGGCGCCAACCTTGGAAGGCGGTTGTCTCGTAGGTAAAGCGAGTGAGGTTCTTTTTGGATTTCATGGCAAGGGTCCTGGTTAAATTTCTTTTCCATTACACCGTCGCCCTGATCCAACACAATTCCAACGCTTTTTCGGCTTGCGCGGCCCTGTTAGGCCATGCGCTCCGGTCGATGTTTGCGGCTTGGGCGGCGGCTGTGCCTGGGGGTGATTGAACGGCGGCTGGCGGTTTTTTGAGGAGGCCGTGCCCGTGGGATGGCGGTTGGAGCGGTCTTGCGGGGGCGGTCAGTGCGGGGGCGGTCAGTGCGGATGGGTTAGGTAGGATCAGATAGGGAGCGGCGCCAAGCGTGGCGGAAAGAGGTGGGGCGAGGGGGTGAGGGATCCAAAGGGACAGCGGCATGGAGGGGGGGATTCGTTGAAAAAGGGTTTGCAATCGCCGTTGGGCTTGCCTTAAGTGCGCCCCCGCGAGCCTGAAAGCAGCCGTAGGTCCTCTGGTGTGTTCGAGTTTCGGGCATGCCACCTCGCGAGAGGGAAACCCGGCAATCCAAAGAAACCATGTCATCAGCGACCAAACTGTCGCGGTTCGAGATTCCGAACCGCCTCGTCAAGAACGAAGAAACCGCCACGGAACGCTACGCCCAATTTGTGGCGGAGCCGTTTGAGCGTGGGTATGGCCACACGATTGGCAACTCGCTGCGGCGGGTGCTGCTGTCGTCGTTGGAAGGAGCCTCGATCACTTCGGTGAGAATCGCAGGCGTGCAGCACGAGTTCTCCAGCCTGCCGGGCGTGGTGGAAGATGTCACGGACATCGTGCTGAACCTCAAGAAGGTGAAGTTTCGCCACCACGACAAGGAGCCGCGGGTTCTGACGATCAAGGTGGAAAAAGAAGGGGTGATCACCGCGGGTGACATCCAGGACGACAACATCTACGAAGTCATCAACAAGGATCAGATCATCTGCACCTTGGACAAGCAGGTGAAGTTTGACTGCGAATTTGAAGTGCGTGTTGGCCGTGGGTTCTCCACGGGTGATGAGA
>JBILQA010000022.1:0-16677 GCA_044373535.1 Akkermansiaceae bacterium
TGGCAAACACCCGCTCGCCTAGCAGCCAGCCAGACACCTGGTACACCAGCACCGCGATGACCAGGGGGAATGCATTGCCGCGGCCCAAAATTCCAAGGTTGCGGTGTTAGGTTCTGACCGGCGCGGTCACCAGCTCAATGGGTCCGCTTCCAAAGGTAGAGCCAGCGCTCGGAGACGGCCTTGCCTGACTCATCCTGAAGCTCACAGGTCATGTCGATTTGGTTCACCGTGGCGCCTGGGTCCAGGACGAAGAAGGCACGCAGCACCTGTGGCATGTGGAGGTCTTTGCTGCGGCCGATTCCCGCGGGCAGATCGTCGACGTTGGGCATGCTGATGTCGGTGAGGCCAACATGGATGAGCTTCACCCCGGGCTGGTTGACGGTGACCACTGGCTTGAGCTTGGAAATATCGTCCCACTTGGGATCGCCGATTTTCTTCTGTGGGTTGAGCGGTTTGGCAAAATCCACGCTCATGAGCACCTCGTCAGGCTTTTGGACCGGGTTGCCCGAGCGCGTCGCCTTCACGGTGAAGAGGCCGGAGGGCGCCGGGTCGCGCAGCCAGATGAGCCGGTAGCGGAAGTTGAACGGCTTGCCGACCTCGGGCAGCGGCGTTGGCTCCCAGCCGAGGATGACGTTGTCGTTGGTTTCATCGATGGTGGGCATCTCGATGAGGTGGAGCTTGCCATTGGTGAAGCCGGAGATGGGTTCGACTTTGACGCTTGGGCGGTTGTGGTAGCCGGCCTCGACATCCTGATAGGACGCGAACGACCGGTCGCGCTGGACGAGCGCCCAGGACCGCGGGCTTTCCATGGTGAACACGCAGTGGCGGAACTGGTCCTTGGTGTGCTCAAGCGGACGGTAGTGCAGGTTGCCGCTCCCGAGCTCCATCAGAAGTCCATCGCTGTCATGGACCTCCGGGCGGAAATCATAGGGCCGCGGGTGGGTGTTCTCGCCAAACCAGAACATGCTCGAAAACGGCGCCAAACCAAGTTGCGCCACCGGGCGCCGCAGCGTGAGCTCCGCCTCGACTTCCATGACGGTCTCGACACCCGGCGTGACAGTGAACTTGTAGGCTCCGGCGACGCTTTCGCCCTCAAGCAAGGCATAGGCCACCAGTGACTTGCCATCCTTGGACGGCTTTTCGAGGTGAAACTCGGTGAAGTCCGGGAACTCCTCGGGCACTCCGGGCAACCCACTGTTGATCGACAGGCCGCGCGCGGACAGGCCGTACGGGGCGCCTGCCGGGATCGAGCGGAAGTAACTCGCGCCCAGGAAAACGAGAAACTCGTCCATGTACTCCGAGGAGTTCAGGTGGGTGCGCGCGCGCCACCCGGCATATCCCGGAGGCGGGGGCGTGCCGCCAGGAATCTTCTGCTTGCCGTAGTCAAACAACGAGGAGTCAAACGCCAGCGGCTTGTCCTTGTTCCCCGCGACTTCATAAAGCGCCACCGTCTTCTTCGCCGTCCAGCCGGGGTGGAAAAAATCAATCGAGAACTGCCCCTGGTCCCACCACAGCCCCGACTCCATCTTGAAGCGGATGTCGCGGTGCTCGTCGTAGCTCAGCTTCGCCCAAAAATCGTCCAACTTCCCCGGCCGCGGCGCGTACGGCTTCGCCGCCAGCTCGCGCGCCTTCCCCCGCAAGACGTCAAAGGGGGCTTCCGCCAAACTGGTGGCGAGGGGAAGCAGGCTAACAAGAAACGTGGCGGCGGCGGTGCGGGTTTTCACGGGCGGTCGGGTGTTAGCCGCTTTCTGCCATTCGCTGCGATGGGATGCAATCACGGGAATTGATCCCGCCTCCCAACTCCCTGGGCGAAAAGCAGAGCAGGCCAAGCATCCATGACACCGCGGACCATGTGATACATCTTTATCTCGCCATGAAAACGGCAACCACCCGTGAGCTGCGCAATTCCTTCCCCACAGTGGCGCGGTGGATCGAGGAAGGCGAATGTGTGGAAATCACCCGCTCGGGCAAGCCGTTCGCGCGTTTGGAACCGATCCAGGCGGAATCCTCCACCTCCCTGGCCATGCCGGATTTCATCGGCCGCCTGCGCCAGCATTTTCCCGATGAGAAGCCCGGCCTTTCATCCGTGTTGGACTACGACCGCGGCCAGCGATGAAGGCGCCTGCGGACTGATCATTGGTCGCTGTCGCCGAACGTGGCAGACCCGGGACAAGTCCAACTCCGCTCAAACTTTTGGGCCCGCGCTCCCGTGCACAAACTGCGCGAAGCTCTCGCCGGCGAGCCGGCCGATGACGCTCTGGTGCATGTCGATGAACGTGTCGTGCAGCGGGCAGTGCGGGCCGACGCCGCACCAGTTAGGACCAAACGGGCACATCACCAGGTCTTCCGAGCTCTCGAAAACCCTAACAACATCCAACAGCGTGATCTCGCCGGGCGGGCGTGCTAACCGATAGCCGCCGGACGGCCCCGGCTTGCCCTCGACCAAACCGGCGGCCGAGAGCAGGGTGAGGATCTTGGCGACCAACAAGCGTGAGAGCTCGCGCGAGGCGGCGATCTCGGCGCTGCCGGCAAGGCGCTCCTCATGGGCGACGCCGGCCAGATAGCTGACCGCCGCGATCCCGGCCTGGGCAAGTTTGCTGTAGGTAAACACGAGGTGCGGGACGCGCTCAAAACTCCCACGCACGTTTGCTTGGCGGGTCCGCCCGGTCAAGCACCGCGATCGCCGCCCGGGCGCCCGCCAAGCTGCGCCCGAGCCAAGTTTTATGCCAACCGAGATAATAAGCGAAAAAACATTCGTTGATTTCTTTTCTTTCGTCCCCGCGGATGGGAGTCTGTGACCGCCGAGTGGGGAATGTCCCGGAAAACACCCGGTCCAAGGTGCCCTCCATCTCTCAACAAACCATGAGAAGCCATCCGATGAAAGCCGCCCTGATAGCCGCCGTAAGCGCGGCACACGCCGGAACCCCCGCGGCCGCCGTGGCCGATGTGGCCCATGTGGCTATTACCGCGAAGCCTTCCGCGTGGCTGACGCCGACGCTCGACGCGCGCCTGCGCTACGAGTTTGCCGACATCGCCGGCTTTGACCCGTCCCACGCGCTGACCCTGCGGGTGCGGCCGGGGCTGCGGACGTCCGCCTGGCATGGGTTTTCCGCCTTTGCCGAGGGCGAGTTCACCGCGGTGGGCATCGATGACTACCATGGCGGCGCCCCGGGAGCCGATCCGTTCGACCCCAACAATTCGACCATCGCCGACCCCGGCAACGCCGAGCTCAACCAAGCCTACCTGCAATACACCGGCTTTGACACCACCGTGAAGCTTGGCCGCCAGCGCATCATCTATGACAACGCCGCGTTCATCGGCAACGTCGGCTGGCGCCAAAACGAGCAAACCTATGACGCAGTTTCAATCATTCACAAGTTTGCCCAGGGCCTGACGCTCAACTACGCGTGGATTGACCAGGTCAACCGGATCTACGGTTACCACGCCGACGGAGCGTCCAAGGACACCGGATCTAACATCCACTTGCTCAACGCCGCCTTCACCGGCATCGGGGGACTCAAGCTGGGCGGCTACATCTACCTGATGGATTTTGACGCCCCCGCGCTGCGCGGCTGGGACAACGACACGTTTGGGTTGAGCGCGGAAGCGAAGGTGGCGGACATTGCGGTCCACGCCGAGCTGGCGTTCCAACAGGAGGCCGGGCCGGCCAACGATGCCGAGGCGTTCTACCTCCACCTCACCGCAAGCAAGTCGTTTGGCAGCCAGGTGGTGCTTGCGGGCGTTGAGCACCTTGACGCTGGATTCCAGACGCCGCTGGCAACCCTGCACGCGATGAACGGGTTTGCCGACGCGACCGACCTGCTGCGTGCGCTCGGGACCCACGGCGGGCTCACCGACAGCTACCTGAGCCACACCGTCCCGCTTGGCTGGGGGGTGAAGTGGACCAACGTCGCGCACGTGTTTGGCGACAACGAGGTGGGCACCAGCATCGGGATTGGCTTTGACTCGGTGCTGGCAAAAAAGATCACCGACCAGCTCAGCACGACGGCGAAGCTCGGCTACTTTGACTCCGACGACGCCCGCTACCGCGACACCACCCGCGCGAGCATCGAGCTGGATTACTCGTTCTAACCACCCCTGGAAATGTTGCCACCCACTCCCCAACTTCCCGACATCAGCGGACGCGCCGATCTGGTCGTGCTCACCAACGCCTTCTACCAGAAAGTTCAGGCCGACGCGGCGCTCGGCGAGGTGTTCGACGGGGTGGCCAAGGTCAACTGGGCTAGCCACCTGCCGAAGATCTACGATTTCTGGGACACGGTGCTGTTCCGGGCCGGGACGTTCCGCGGCAATCCGATCGCGGCCCACGCGAAGCTGGTTCCCCTAACCGACATGGGCTGGCCGCTGTTTGCGCGCTGGCTCGAGTTGTTCCGCGAGACGGTGGCGGAACACTTCGCCGGCGAGCGCGCCGACCACATCGTCCGCTGCGCCGAGGACATGGCCCAGGTGATCCACTCGAAAATCCACGCCATCCCCGACGTCCGCTTCGATCCGGCCAGCCTCACCGAGGAGCAACGCGCACGCTACGCCGCCTACCGCCAGCCGGCACCCGGCGCCGAACCCGCCTAACCGCCATGGGCTTCCCCGCCTGCCGCCACGCCAATAAGAAGCACCCGGCGTCCAAACTCGCTGCCCCGCTCGTCTGGCTTGCCAGCGAGCCGTACCGGTTGTTCTTCCTCACAGGAATCATGTTCAGCATCGCCGGGGTGATGCTCTGGCCGCTCTTCTACCGCGGCGCGCTGGGCTTCTACCCGGGTGTTAGCCACGCGCGGGTGATGATCGAGTCCTTTGGCGGGGCGTTCGTCATCGGCTTCCTCGGCACCGCCGGGCCGCGGATGCTCAGCGCGCCGCGCCTCAAGCCGTGGGAGCTGCTGCCCATGTTTGCCCTCCACCTCGCTGGCGGGATCTGCCACCTGCGCGGCGCCAACAGTTGGGGCGACGCGCTTTTCCTCGCCCTCCTGACCGGCTTCGCCGCCTCCCTGGCGGTGCGCTGCGTGTGGTTTCGCCGCGACCTGCCGCCGCCGCCCTTGCTGTTGGCCGCGGTGGGCATCCTCTGCGGGCTGGTCGGCACCGCCCTGTGGCTCAACCCGGCATGGATGACGAGCATGGGGCGCTACCGCTTCGCCGGGCTCTTGCTCAACCAGGGGTTTCTGCTCGCCCCGATCATGGGCGTGGGGATCTTCCTGTTCCCGCGGTTGTTAGGAAACGCCTTTGGCGAACCGGCAGCGGGCGCGGCCACCCGGCGGTCGTGGCGCCACATGGCCCTTGCCGCGGTTGCCCTGTTAGCCAGTTTTCCGCTCGAGGTGTGGGGCCATGCCAATGCCGGGATCATCCTGCGGGTGGCGGCCTTCGGCTTTGCCCTCACCCACGTCCGCTGGCTGCCGCCGCGCGGCGCGGCGCCGCTCGGCACGCTGGCCAACGCGCTGCGGCTGTGGTGCCTGCCGCTGGCGCTCGCGGGCCTGGCAGCCCCGCTTTTGCTCCGGGAGAAGCACGTGGCGCTCAACCACCTGTTGTTTGTTGGCGGCTTCGGGCTGCTCTGCCTGATAGCCGGCAGCCGGGTTCTGTTTGGCCACAGCGGCGCGGTGGAGCGCTTTGCCAACCGGTCGTGGACCGCCCGGCTGATCGTCTTCTCGGTGGTGCTTGCCGCGCTCACCCGGCTCTCGGCGGACTTCCTGCCGCGCGCCATGATCCCCCACCTGGAATACGCCGCCCTGGCCTGGGCCGCTGGCGCTTCCCTGTGGGCGCTCTGGCACGCGCCGCGGTTCTTCAAGAAGGATACCTAGCTAGGCGAAAGCCTTTGACACGAAACCAACCATGAAGTTGGAGGAGAATTGGGATCCTTGAGGCGAAAAGTCGTTTCACGGCCGTGTGCGACGAAGTGGTTCGGACTCGCGAGCCGACGCTGGTGTCGGCTGGACACGCGACTGAAGTCGCGACTCCTTGACTGCCTGAGCCCCAAGGGCGGCCACAGCTGCGGTGTTAGAGGCTGTTGAGCACCTTGATGGCCTCCTCGGGGCCCTGCTTCGGGTCGGTCCACTTGTGCAGCACCTTGCCGTCGGCGCCGACAACAACAATCAGATAGGAGTGGACGAAGTCGACACCGTTGGGGAGGCGGTTGAACCTAACGCCAAGGACGACGGCCAGGTCCATCAGCCCGTCGTTGTCGCCGATGAGTAGCTGCCAGCGGGCGGGGTCGAGCTTGTGGTTGGCGGCGAGGGCCTGCATTTGCGCCTCGCGGTCGTTTTGCGGATCGAGGGTGACAAAGGTGAAGCGCACCTTGGACGGGTCGGTGAGGCCTTTTTCGATGCGCTGCATGTCGGCGATGATGCGCGGGCAGATCCCCTTGCAGGTCGCGTAGCCAAGGGCAATCACCCGGGGAGTGCCCGCGGCCCAGGCGACGGGCTTGCCGGCCTGGTCGATCCACTTGGACTCCAAGGCGTAGAGTGATCCGGACGGAATCGCCGGATCGGCCGCGGGCGTGGCATGCGGCGCCGCGGCCGGTTCGGCGGCGTGGCTGGCTAACGTCTCGACAGCTAACAGGGCGAACACAAGGAAGAGCTTTTTCATGGTTGTTTGGCTGATGGATGAACAGGCCGTTGCGCCGGCATGTCGCGCGCGCCGCGAAAGCCGAGGCCCGGGAGGCAGAAGTCGCCCTGCAGGGATGCGCGCAGCGAAATGCGCATGAAGGCGGCGTACTCGATTGCCTGGTTGGGATCGGCGCCACCACCGCCGCAAAACAACTGCGTGTCGGGCGACCCGTCGCTGCGCCCCTCGCCGCTGCTCATCGCCGAGACAAAGTCGCCGGTCCACTCCCAAACAAGACCGTGCAGCCCACTAACACCAAAAAAGTTTGGCCGCTGCGGGCTAACTGATGGAAGCACCGGGAGGGTTGGTTTCGAGTACCAGTCGAGGATTTTCTGGCGGAAGGCGGGGTCGGCGCTGGCATCGGGTTTGGACTCATCGGCGCGGGCGGCAAACTCCCACTCGTCGACGCTGGGCAGGCGCTTACCCGCGGCCTTGAGGAAGGCCTTGGCGGCGTGCCAGGAGACGCAGACGACGGGGGAGTCGGGCGGCGCGGCCGGACCAAGCACCGTGTCCGCGGCCCAATGGCTGAGGTAGCTTCTCTCAGCGAAGAGGCGGTTGATGTTGGACCGCTGCCACTGCGGGTGGGCGATGACAAAGGCCAGAAACTCCCCATTGGTCACTTGGCGCACATCGAGGAGAAACGGCGCGACGGTCCGTGGCTTGGCGCCCTTTTCCAAGGGACGGAGGTACTCGCCACCGGTGATGGGCACCATGAGTGAGCCAGGGACCTCCCCGGCTGCGGCGATGGCCCAGGCGCAAGCGAGCGCCGCACTGACCAACCAAGCTTTCATTTCTTCGCCGCGCGAACCTTGGCCACCTCAGCGGGGGTGACTTCCTGGCCGCTGTTGCCCCAGGCGCTGTAGACGTAACTCAGGACGTTGGCGGCATCCTCGTCGTTGAGCGCCAGGGCCGGCATCACGCTGTTGAACTTGTTGCCGTTGACGGTCACCTCGCCCGTAAGACCCTGGATGACGGCCCCGATGGCGCGCTGCTTGTCGGCGTTCAGGAAGTCCGACTTTGCCAGCGGCGGGAAGGCGCCGGGAATCCCTTGGCCCTCGGCCTGGTGGCAGGCGACGCAGTTAGAGGCGAAGACGTTGGCCCCGCGCGCAACCCGCTCGTCCTTGTTAGTGGCAGCCGCTAGAGCGCCCCCCTGGTCGGGCATCGTCTGCGGCGTGCTGCCTTCCGGCAGGTAGACCTTGTCAAACTGCTTGCCTGAGTAGACGAGGGCATCGGCCGCCCCCTCCACCTTGAGCATGCCCAAGGCGCCCTTGTTGAAGGCGCGGGTCAGCGCGTGGTCGACGAGGATAAGAGTTCCGGGAGTCTCGCACTTGAACTCGAGGATCGCCGAGCCACCGGCCGGCACCATCGTCGTCTGGACGTTCTGGTTAAACATCTTGCCGCCCTCGACGTTCACCTTGTCGAAAATTTCGCCAATGATGTGGAACGACGACGAGAGGTTCGGGCCGCCATTGCCGAAGAAGATCCGCACCGTTTCGCCCTTCTTGGCCAACATGGCCTTGTCGCCGGCGATGGCTCCGACCGAGCCGTTGAAGACCACATAGTCAGGCTTCTCATCGATGGCCTTTTCCATGCTGAAGGGCTGCAGGCCCTGCTCGCCAAAGCGCCCCTTGGTGTAGAAGTCGCCCTGCATTACGTAGTACTCGTGGTCCACCTTGGGCAGCCCGCCCTCCGGCTCCACATAGATGAGTCCGTACATCCCATTGGCCACGTGCATCCCAACCGGCGCCACCGCGCAGTGGTAAACAAACAACCCGGCGTTGAGCACCTGGAAGGAAAACGTCGAGCTGTGCCCAGGTGCCGTCAGCGAAGCCGCCGCTCCCCCGCCCTGCCCGGTGACCGCGTGCAAGTCGATGTTGTGCGGCATCTTGCTCGTCGGGTGGTTCATCAACTCAAACTCAACAAAGTCCCCCTGCCGCACCCGGATGAACTTCCCCGGCACCGACCCGCCAAAGGTCCAAAACGTGTAGTCCACCCCGTCGGTCATCCGCATGACTTTCTCGACGACCTCAAGCTTCACGATCACCTTCGCCGGGTGGTCGCGGGTGATCGGCGGGGGCACCAGCGGCGGCGTGGTCAAAACCGCCACCTCCTCGCCCTTGATGTTCGATGGCAGCTCCAGCGGCCTCTCTCCTTGCAGCGGCTCCTCGCCCGGGGACGCCATCGCTAACATCCCCATGGCCGCAACCATCCCCATCATCGTCGCTATACGGCTCATACTGCGCTTCATTGTTTTTGGTTAAGGCTCGATCGCAGCTTGCAACCGCGCCGGGAAAAATCAAGAAAGATTGTTCGTTAATTGTTGGGCTACCCTGATTTCCGCCATTCTTGGCGGCCGCGGGCGTCCCGCCCGGCCTAGCAGGTTGAGGGATTTCAATTAGGTGGCGATCCGACGTAGGTGGGACTTCAGACCGGCAAGCAAAAGTTCCCCCGGATGCTGAGGAACCAGAAAGCCGCTCAGCCGGCGGCGGGGCGGAGGACCACTTTGATGCAGCCGTCCTTTTTGTCGCGGAACGCCTCGTAGGCGGCCGGGGCGTCGTCGAGGGCAAGGCTGTGGGTGATGACAAAGGAGGGGTCGATCTTGCCTTCCTCGATCAAGGTGAGGAGGGGCCCGAGAAAGCGTTGGACGTGGGTCTGGCCGGATTTGACGGTGAGGCCCTTGTTCATGACCTGGCCAAGCGGGAACTTGTCGGGGAAGCCGATGTAGACGCCGGGGATCGAGACAGTGCCGCCCTTGCGGCAGCAGTAGATGGCCTGGCGCAGGGCGTGGATGCGGTCCGTGGTGAGCATCATGGACTGCTTCACCTTGTCCCAGACAGCGTCGATGCTGCCCATGCCGTGGGATTCCGCGCCGACGGCATCGATGCAGCGGTCCGGCCCGCGGCCCTTGGTCATGACCATGAGCTCGTCGTAGATCTTCACCTGGTCAAAGTTGAGGATTTCCGCGCGGCCGTGGTTGGCGGCCATGGCAAGCCGCTCGGGCACCCGGTCGATGGCAATCACGCGGCCCGCGCCAAACATCCAGGCGCATTGGATGGCAAACTGGCCGACCGGCCCGCAGCCCCAGACGGCCACCGTGTCGCCCGGCTCGATGTCGGCGTTTTCCGCCGCCATGTAGCCGGTCGGGAAGATGTCGGAAAGAAACAACACCTTGTCGTCGGGCAGGTTGGACTCGATCTTGATCGGCCCGACGTCGGCGCAGGGGACGCGCAGGAACTCCGCCTGGCCGCCGGCGTAGCCGCCAAGCATGTGCGAGTAGCCGAACAGTCCGGCCGGTGAATGGCCCATCACCTTGGCCGCGATGGCCGCGTTCGGGTTGGTGGTGTCACACAGGGAGAACAAGGTCTTCTGGCAGAAGAAGCAGCTTCCGCAGGCAATCACGAAGGGCACAACGACGCGGTCGCCGGGCTGGAACTTGCGCACCGCACTGCCAACCTCGGTGACGATGCCCATCGGCTCATGGCCAATGATGTCGCCCTCTTCCATGGTGGCCATCATGCCGTCGTAGAGGTGCAGGTCGCTGCCGCAAATACCCGTGGCGGTCACCCGGATGATGATGTCGGTGGGTTCAACGATGGAAGGATCCGGGACTTGATCGACGCGCACGTCGCCTTTGCCATGCCAGCAGACAGCTTTCATTGGGAACGAAGTTTGAGTTGAGGCTCTTCTTGCAGTGCGGATGCCCGCCGTGCATGGCTCCCGGGCGCCCATTGAGCCCTCAACAACTCAGCCACCCCGGAGCGGGGCTGGACGACACGCCCGAGGCGCATTCTGCAAGCCCGCGCCGATCCTTCCGGGGCGCTTTGCACACGGGGCACCCGGGCACCGCGCGTGGCCGTCATAGCCCCATGGATCTGTGCACAAGATCGTGGCGCCGATGATGGGATAGACCCCCGGCGAGGTGCCGCGGCATCCAAATTCCAGCGCGCCGGCAAGTTCAACGTGCGTGACGCAGCAGGACTAATGAGCGGGGTTCAAGCCTTATCGGGAGGCATGCGACCGGCTCCACGCCATCACCCGCGGCCGGATCGGCGGTATCCACCGCAACGGTCCACTCCCGCTGGAGGTCCTCGGGGAGATGAAAGTCCACCGCCTCGTGGTGGATGTTGAAGAGGATGATGAGGTCATCATCCTCTTGGTGCTCGCCGGTGAGGCTGCGGATTTCAAGCGCCTGGCCATTGAGGTAGAAGCCAAAGGTCCACATGCTTGGCTCGTCCCAGTCCCTGCCTGCCATGCGGCGGCCGTCGGCACGGATCCAGTCGAGGCTTTGCTCGGAAGGGCCGGCCATCGGGTCGCTTTCGGCGAAGCTGTGGCGGCGCAGGTTCGGATGGTTGCGCCGGAGCTGGCCGAGCCTGCGGGCAAAGGCGAGAAAGTCGCGGTCCTCGGCGCCGAGATTCCACGGATACCAGTTCAAGGGGTTGTCTTGGCAGTAGGCGTTGTTGTTGCCACCTTGGCTGCGGCCAAGCTCGTCGCCCCCGCTGATCATCGGCACTCCTTGTGAGAGCAACAGGGTTGCATAAAGATTGCGCCGCTGGCGCAGACGCAGCTCACGGATCTCGGGATCATCTGTCTCGCCTTCCACGCCGCAGTTCCATGAGTGGTTGTGATCGGCACCGTCGCGGTTCTCCTCGCCATTGGCTCCGTTGTGCTTGGCGTTGTAAGAGACCAAATCTCGCAGGGTGAACCCGTCATGGGCGGTGACAAAGTTGATGCTCGCCGATGGGCGGCGGCGGCTCGACTCGTAGAGGTCCGAACTGCCAGCCAAGCGTGTGGCGGTCTCCCCGCAGGTGCTTGGATCCCCCTTCCAAAAGCGCCGAATCGTATCGCGGTACATCCCGTTCCACTCGGTCCAACCAAGCGGGAAATTGCCGACTTGGTAGCCGCCCTCGCCGAGATCCCACGGCTCGGCGATGAGCTTCACGGTGGCCAGCGTCGGGTCCTGGTAGATGGTGTCAAAGAACGCGCCAAGCTGGTCAACCTCATGGAGTTCGCGCGCCAGGGCGGACGCCAGGTCAAAGCGAAACCCGTCGACGTGCATCTCGGTGACCCAGTAGCGCAGCGAGTCCATCAGCAGGCGCAGCGAGTGCGGGTGGAGCATGTTGAGCGTGTTGCCGCAGCCGGTGTAGTCCATGTAGTAGCGCGGGGCTCCGGCGATGAGGCGATAGTAGGCGGTGTTGTCGATTCCACGGAAAGACAACGTGGGCCCCATCTGGTTGCCCTCGGCGGTATGGTTGTAAACGACATCCAAAATCACCTCGATACCCGCCGCGTGGATCCGTTTGACCATCTCCTTGAACTCCCGCACGACCCCGCCGGGCGTTTTGCGCGATGCGTAGGATGGCTCCGGGGTGAAGAACCCGAGTGTGTTATACCCCCAGTAGTTTGACAGCCCGGCCTGCAAGAGGTGGCGGTCATGGAGGAAATGGTGAACGGGCATGAGCTCAATGGCGGTCACACCAAGCTTCTTGAGGTGCTCAAGAATCGCCTTGGACGCCACGCCTGCATAGGTGCCGCGCAAATGCGGAGGCACCTGCGGATGGAGCATCGTAAGCCCCTTCACATGAGCCTCATAGATGATCGTGTCATGCCATGGCCGCTTAAGCTGCCTGTCCCCCTGCCAGTCAAAGGTCTCGTCGACGACGCATCCGAGCGGCGCGAAGGCCGCGCTGTCGCGCCGGTCAAACGACAGGTCGTGCTGCCGGTTGGCCACCTCGTAGCCAAACACCGAGTCGTCCCAGCGCAGGCTGCGGCCAATTGCCTTGGTGTAGGGGTCCAACAAAATCTTGTTCGGGTTGTAGCGCAGTCCCTTATCCGGCTTGTACGGGCCGTGGATCCGGTAGCCGTACAACTGTCCTGGCCCGAGCCCCGGCAGATAGCAGTGCCAGACGTCGGCCGTGCGGTGCTTCAGGCGGATCCGCTCGTACTCGCGCCGCGAGCGCGCCGAGCGGAACAGGCACAGGTCAACCGCGTCGGCCGAGGCGGCAAAGATCGCGAAGTTCACCCCGCGGCCGTCCCAGACAGCGCCCTGGGGAAACGGCGCTCCCGGCGCAAGGTTGGGTGTGTCAACGGTCTTCAGAGCAGGAACGCGGCGCGGCGGCATGGCGAATTGGTTTAGTTGGCGGGGATGCGACCCAGGAGTTTCCCAGATGCTAGGCGTGTGAGCCAGGCGTCCATCTCGCGCTCCTCGTTGAGCGAGCGGCTTAACATCTCAGCCTCAGCGTGGAGGCCAATCTGGCGGGCCAGGGCGACGGCCACCCCGTAGGCGGCAATCTCGTAGTGCTCAATCCGGTGGCTATGGGCGATGATAAGAAAGTCGCGAGCGTACGGGTCGTCCGCCTCGTTGAGGTGGGCGCGCCCGCCGGCGATGAGGCCCTCCATTGCTTTGGATGGATCCCCCTCAAGCTCAAAGCCATGGGCGCGGCCGATGTCAATCAGCCGTTGCTTGTGGCGGCGGGTCTCCGCGCCATGCTCACGCAGCCTGCCCTGCAGATGGGCGCCGTTGGCCAGCACGGCCAACTCGGCCTGCGCAGCCACCAACTGGCTTTCGACGCTGTAGATGTCACGCAGCTGGTCAATGAAGAGGTCTTGAAGGGTGTGGATAGGCACGGGATGGAAATGGCGGTGAGTCATTTTGTTTCGCAGCCAGCGCGCCAAGCGGGCGGGGTTCCCGTCCGGTTGTTAGCTGAGTGTTTCACGGCCGTCTCGCGGGGCCCGCGCCGCGCGGGCGGCAGCAAAATGCACCTCCACGCCCAGTCCAGTTGCTATTTGCATTTTGCGCGGGCATGCGGACAGCGCGCGAAGCGGCCGCGCGGACTCGGCGGCCAGCGCCCGAGGCGCTTGGCACAGGCGCTGCGAGACGCAGAGGTATGGCGCAACCATTCATCCTAGGGCGCAACCTCTCGGCATGGGAAAGCGACGTGGCGCTGCCCGAGCCGGCGCCGCTGAGCGGGCCGGCAACCGCAGACGTGTGCGTCATTGGCGCGGGCATCACCGGACTGACCACCGCCTTCCTGCTGGCCAAGGAGGGGAAGTCGGTCGTGGTGCTTGACCGCGGCGAGTTGGTCGCGGGCGAGACGAAGCACACCACTGCCCACCTGTCGTGCGTCCTCGACGACCGGCTCAGCGAGCTTGAGCGCATCCGCGGCACGGCCGCCGCGCGCCTCGCGGTCCAGAGCCACCAGGCGGCCATCGAGTGCATCGGCGAGGTTGCCGGCGAGGAGGGCATTGACTGCGACTACGAACGGCTTGACGCCTACCTGCTGCTGGCGCCGGGCGACCACGAAAGCCTACTCGACGAGGAACTTCTGGCCGCCCAGCGGGCCGGCCTGCGCGGCGTGGAGAAGCTTGCCGGGGCTCCCTTTCCGGGGTTCGCGGACCGGCCGTGCCTGCGTTTTCCCGACCAGGGGCAGATCCACCCGCTGTTCTATACCCAGGGGCTCATCGCCCGCTGCCGGGCGCTGGGGGTGCGGTTCTTTAGTCACACCGCCGTCACCTCGGTGACGGGCGGCGAGGAGGTTCGGGTACAGACCCAGGAGGGGCCGATGGTCACCGCCGGGGCCGCGGTGGTGGCGACGAACTCGCCGATCAACGAGCGCTTGATTCTGCACACCAAGCTCTTCCCGTACCGGACCTATGTCATCGCCGCGCGGGTGCCGCGCGACTCGATTGACCACTGCCTCTACTGGGACACGGCCGCCCCATACCACTACGTTCGCCTGCAGCCATGGCGGTGCTTTGACGACGTGCCCTCGGAGCGCAACTGCGACTTGCTCATCGTCGGCGGCGAGGACCACAAGACCGGCCAGGCCGACGACGCCGAGGACCGCTTCGAGCGGCTGGAAACCTGGGCGCGGCGGCATTTCCCGGTGCTTGGCGAGGTTGTCCACCGCTGGAGCGGCCAAGTGCTCGAGACGCTCGATGGCCTTGCCTACATTGGCCCAGATCCTGGCGGCGAGGAAAACGTCTACGTTTCCACCGGAGATTCCGGCATGGGCATGACCCACGGAACCGTGGCCGGCATGCTCCTCAACGACCTGATCCACGGTCGCCCCAATCCATGGGCGGAACTCTACGACCCGGCGCGCAAACCGACCCGCGCGCTTGCCGAGTTCTCCAAAGAGAACCTCAACGTCGTCGCGCAATTCCGCGACTACCTCACCCCTGGCGACGTTTCGGAGGTGGCCGACATCGCCCCCGGTTGCGGCGCGGTTGTGCGCCGCGGGCTGAGCAAGGTGGCCGCGTTCCGCGATACCGAAGGCGTCCTGCACGAATATTCGGCGGTTTGTCCCCACCTTGGCTGCATCGTCACGTGGAATTCACAGACCGCCACGTTTGACTGCCCCTGCCACGGGTCGCGCTTTGGTCCGCGCGGCCACGTCCTGAGCGGCCCGGCCATCAGCAACCTCGAACCCCTCTAAGACAACTTGATAGATGCGGATGCCTGTGAACTAATGCTTGTGGCATAACTGCCACTCTTTACTTGGAAACCGCGTCTTTATGTCCATCCACCGCTCGCTGCGCTCGTCCTGGATTCCTAACTTGGCTTTCGGCCTTTTCCTTTGCGTCACCGCAGCGGCGGAAACTCCCGAGTTAAAAGCGCCACTTTACCTGGACACCACCCAGGCGTTTGAAGCGCGGGTGGCCGACCTCATCGCGCGCTGCACGCTTGAAGAGAAGGCAGCCCTGCTCAACCACCGGGGCTCGACGGTTGAGCGCTTCAACATCCGCGCCGACCAGTGGAACCAATGTCTCAATGGCGTGAAGTGGGACCGCCCGACGACGCTTTTCCCGATCTGCCTGGCGATGGCCGCGACTTGGAACACCGAGCTGGTTGAAAAGGAAATCGCCACCACCCTCTCGGACGAGGCGCGCGCCATCTACAATGGATGGCATCTCAACCCGAAGGCGCCGGGCGAACACAAGGGACTCATTTACCGTGCGCCCGTCATCAACATCGAGCGCAATCCCTACTGGGGCCGCAACCACGAGGCGTGGGGCGAGGACCCGTTTCTCACCGGGCGGATGGCCGTGGCTTACGTGCGCGGACTGCAGGGCGATGACCCGAAATACCTCAAGCTCGCCGCCACTCTCAAGCACTATGCGGTCAACAACGTGGAAAGCGGCCGCACCTCCTTGGACGCGAAGGTCTCCGAGCGGATGCTCCACGAGTACTGGTTGCCGCACTTCAAGGACGCGGTCGTGGAAGGCAAGGCATGTTCGTTGATGGCCAGTTACAACGCCATCAACGGCACCCCCAACAACATCAACCACTGGCTGCTCACCGAGCTGCTTAAGAACGACTGGAAACACCAGGGATTCGTTGTCTCCGACCTTGGTGGCGTCCGCTCGATGGTGGAAGGCCACGAGCGCGGCAAGATGACTTTTGTCGATGCCGTGGCCCAGTCGCTCATGGCCGGCTGCGACTTTTCCGACAAGGAGTTCGAAACCAACATCCCCGCCGCCGTGCGCGAAGGGAAACTCACCGAGGAGCGCCTCAACGACGCCCTGCGCCGCGTGCTCATGGTGCGCATGCGCCTTGGCGAGTTTGATCCTTTCGAATCCGGACCCTACAGCAAGATCTCGCCGGACGTGGTCGGCAGCGCCAAACACCGCGCGATCGCCCTCAAGGCGGCCCAGCAATCCATTGTCCTGCTGCAGAACCGCGACCAACTCCTGCCGCTGGACGCTTCAAAGTATAAGCGGGTTGCGGTCATTGGGCCGCTTGCCGACGTGGTCATCAAGAACAACTACAACGGCAAGTCCGGCGATGCCGTGACCGTGCTGCAAGGCATCAAGACCCATCTTCCCGCCGCGGAGGTCAACTACCTGCCCGGCTCGCAGGTGGGCAAATCCGGTCGCGGTGACGAGTGGTTGCCCGACAATGCGGAAGAGCCTTTCGACAGCGCCGGCGAACTGCAAAGGGCGGTCGATCTCGCCAGCAAGTCCGACGTGGTCATCCTTTGCCTCGGGACCACCACCGCGGTGGAAGTCGAGAGCCGCGAGCGCAAGTCGCTTGGACTGATGGGAAATCAGGAAAACCTCGCCAAGGCGGTG
>JBILQA010000243.1:0-4689 GCA_044373535.1 Akkermansiaceae bacterium
GTGTTGCTCTCAAACATCGCCACCGCCTCCCAGACCCCGTCGGGCTGGTAGGGCTTCACGCTCGGTCCGCCGAGCTTCGCAACCAACAGGCCGCTGGTTGCCAGCGCGCCGTCGCGGATCATCTCCGCATCCATGCGGAAGCGCGGCCCGCGGCTCAGCAGCGTGTTCGACGGATCCTTCTCCAAGCGCTCCGCGTCAAACACCGCCGCCTGCCGGTAAGTCGCCGAGGTCACTAACATCTTGTAGAACCCCTTCACGTCCCACCGCTTCTCGCGCAGCTCGACGGCTAACCAGTCAAGCAACTCCGGGTGCGACGGCAGCCGTCCGCTCAACCCGAAGTCCCCCGGCGTCGTCACGATCCCCTGGCCGAAAACCTCCAACCAAAAACGGTTCACCGTCACCCGCGCCGTCAGCGGTTGCTCGGCAGACATCAGCCACTTCGCCAAGCCCAGGCGGTTGCGCGGCAGATCCCCCGCCATCGGTGGCAGCGCCCCGGGCGTGTCCGCGCTCACAAGATCGCGCCGCGCGTCGTACTGGCCACGGTTCAACACAAAAGCGGTCGGCAGCGTCTCCGCCTCCTTGAAGACCAGCGTCGCCGGCGTGCGCGCGCGGATCGTCTCCGCCTCCGCCTTGAGCTTCGCCACTTTATCAACCAGCGCTCCGTGCTCGGGCCCCTCGACCCTCACAAAATACGCGTCTAACAACCGCTTGCGCTCCCCCGCCTTGCGCTTGTCAGCCGGGCGCGCGAGGATTTCGCGCAGTCCGTGGTCGACGGCGAGGCGGTTGACCTCGTCGCGGCCGATGACCCGATCAAAGAAATTGAGAGCCGCGACGCTGAGCCCTTGGATGGCATCGCGGTGCTCGCGCCGGCCAAGCCGCAGGGGCACCTCAGTGGCAATCGAGCCCTTCAGGTTGTCCAACTCGATGCGCAGGCGCTGCTCGACGCCATCGATGAAAATCCGCGTGCCGACCGCCGTGGCCGATCCATCATAACTGAGCATGACATGGTGCCAGCGCTTCGCCTGCAGCCCCGGCCCCTCGGCAACCACCTTGATGCAGTCATCCGGAAATGAGCGCAGGATGTGGCTGCCGATCGCCCCGCCGGCAAACCAGATGTCAAACCCGCGGAAGCCGCCCTCGTCGTCCATCCGTGCTAACAATGAACCGGTCTGCCCAAGGTCGTCGACCTTCACCCACAGCCCAACGGAAAATGGCTTGTCCGTCTGCAGCGGCGCCATGCCCGGAAGCTCCATGCCAGGCTCGGCAAGCAGCAGCGCCTTGCCGCCCGCCGGGCCCGCCACCACCGTCGGCGGCTTGACCACCGCCACGTCCACTGCCTTGCCCTGCACGCTCACCGGAACGCTTGCGCCGCCCGCCGCCCCAGCACCACCCAGCGCGGATAGATTAGCCTGATAGACCAGCCCGCTCGTTGGCAGCCCACCATTGAACAACACCGTGCCCGCCGCATCCATCCGCGCGTCAAACCGCTTCTCGGCCGCCGCGTAATAATCCCTCAACGCCTCCTCAGCCTGCGGAATCTCCTCCTCAAGCTGGTTCCAGCGCTCACGGTCCGCTCCCTCTAACAAGATTTGCGTCGGCGGCGGGTCCTTCACGTTGCCATCGAGAACCGGCGTGGTCGAGTTGTTGAAGAACGCCGCGAGGGAATAGAAATCCTTGGTCGGCAGTGGGTCGAACTTATGGTCGTGGCACGACGCGCAGGCCGCGGTCATCCCGAGCCACGCGCGGGCCATCGTGTCGGTGCGGTCGATGCTGTAGAGCACGCGGTACTCCTCCTCGATGATGCCGCCCTCGTTGGTGCTGATGTTGCAGCGGTTGTAGCCGGTGGCGATGATCTGCTCCGCGCTCGGACTCGGCAGCAGGTCGCCGGCGAGCTGTTCGATGGTGAACTCGTCAAACGGCAAATTGCGGTTGAACGCGTTGATCACCCAATCGCGGTACCCCCAGATCTCGCGGTAGTTGTCGAAGTGAATCCCGTGCGTGTCCGCGTAGCGCGCCACGTCGAGCCAATAGCGCCCGCGGTGCTCGCCCCAACTCGGCAGCGCCAGCAGGCGGTCAACGAAGCGCTCGTACGCGTCGGGCGCCTTGTCGGCCAAAAACTCGTCCAACATCTCGGGCGTTGGCGGCAAGCCGGTGAGGTCGAGCGCCGCGCGCCGCGCCAGCGTGTGGCGCTCGGCCTCGGGCGCGGGTTTCAGGCCGTTGGCCTCAAGTTTCGCCAGAATGAACGCGTCGAGCGGTTGGCGCACCCAGCCAGGCTGTTGGACCCGCGGCAGCGCCGGGCGCACGATCGGCTCGTAGGCCCAGTGTTTCTGATAGACGGCGCCCTCCTCGATCCACGTGCGGATCTTGGCAACCTGTTCGCCTGTTAGTGACTTGTGCGCCTTGGGCGGCGGCATGACCTCCTCGTCGTCCTTGGAGGTGATGCGCTGATAGACATGGCTGGCCTGCGCGTCGCCCGGGACAATGGCGGTGCGGCCATCCTTGTTTGGGCTGGTGGCCACCTCGCGCACGTCCAGGCGCAGGCGCGCCTTGCGGTTGGACGCGTCCGGGCCGTGGCAGGCAAAGCAGTTTTCCGCAAGGATCGGTCCGATGTCCTTGCTGTAGGAGTAGGTGGTCTTGGCCGCGCTGGCCACAGCGACCGGCTTGGGTGCGGGCGCCTTGGCATTGACTTCCCAGGTGGCGCCGTCGACGACCCAGAAGGTCTCGCCCTTGGTCGACGCTTCAATGACATCGATGAGCAAGCGCACCTTGCCCGCCGGCACGGTCGCCCCGGTGGTGAAGACCACCTCAAACGGATTGAGCCCGTCGGGGCTCAGGTTGTCGCGTCCAACAATCAGGGTGACCACCGCGAGGTTGGCCAGCGGCCGGCCGGCCCCGTCGGTGGTCTGCACGCGCAGCGCCAGCGACGAACCAGGCGTCGGCGCCGCATCGCTGCGCAGCCCCACCTTGATGCCAAAAACGTGCTGCGAGTTTGCGCTCAGCCCAACCGGCAGGTCCTGAGCCAGCTGGCTGTTAGCCGCGGCGGCGAGGTAGCCGAGCTGCTCGCCCTCGACGCCTTTGAGAACCGCTCCCCATGAGCCGTCGTTGGCCGCCACCCCGGCCTGCTTGGCTTGCCAGCCATCCACATGGCCCCGCGCGGCCGCCTGCCCCGGCGCCCGCGCTGGCAGCTCAAACGACGGGTTGAGCGCCGGGTCGGCCGCCACCGCCACCCCGGCGATGGCCAGCAGGCCAAGCACTGCGGCGGCGCCGGGCGGGATTGTTAGGAGAAGTTTCATCGCTTGGGTGGGAGTGGAAAATCCAGTCACGGCATGCTCGTTGGCGCCGCAATCTCTGCGTCGCTGAGGGCGGTGTTGAAGCTGCGGAAGGACGCCAGCTTGCCCCGCAGGCTACGCCCGGTTGGCTCGCTGCCAAGTAGGAAGCTTGTTGGGCTCGGCGCCACCGCGTCGCGGAAAAACTCCTCGGGCAGGTGTGGCCATGGTTTTTCCGCGACCTTCTTGCCGTCCTGGAACAGGCTGGCGCTTTGCCCGTCGAGGCGCAGAGCAATGCGTAGGCTCGCGCCGCGCGCGGCCGGCGCGCTGGACACCAGGTTGACCGGCGGCTGGCCCTCGGCGGCGAGCACCACGGCGAGGCGGCCATTCTCGCCGAGCGCGAGGAGCATGCCGGATTTCTTCCAGTCGTTAATGGCCAGCAGCGGCTGGGTCGTCGCCCCGTCAACGACGACCTCCATCGTCCACGTGGCCGCCGCCGCGTCGAGCAGCGAGGAGTCCAACACCACATACCCACCGGGCTTCTCCAACGCCAGCGCACCACCGCTGCGCACCGGCTCGCCGCGCACTTGCCCATGCAGCGAGCCAAACTCGTCGAGCGCCTGGCCGCCGTCCTTCTCGCCAAACTGATAGGACGCGACCAGCCCGCGCGGCTTGCTTAGCTTCGCGGCGTACTCGTCAAAGTACCACGCGCCCCACGGGATGTGGTGGTAGTGGACACCGTCGCTCAGGTTGAACTCCATCGAGTAGTCCGCATCGAGGATGGCAAAGCCGCCGACCTTGCCGCGCTCCAACGGTTGGGCCATCCCGCGGACCACCGCGTCGCCAAAGATTTCCGGCGACATCTGGATGTCGCACGAGTCCCCCACCCGCGCGCGCTCGCGCACCTTCGCGTCACCCGCGACAAAGGCAAAATTGCGCACCCGCGCGCGCTCGCTGACCACCGCGCGGTCTCCAACAACCGCGGCACCCGACACGATCGCGTCGTCCTTGACTGTCGCGCTACCCATGACCACGGCGCGGTCGAGGATACGCGCGTTGCCTAACACCTTGGCCTTGCCCAGCACCTTGGCCTCGGGAGCGACAAAGGCGCTGGCGTCCACCTTGGCCTCGGCGGCGACAAATCCGCCGCCATTGGGATGCTTCGCGCCCTTCGTCTCGCCAAGCACCAGGCCATAGTCGCTGGGAAGCGCCCCCTTGAGCTGGACCTCGTACGGATAGCGCCGGTGCGCGGGATGGCGGTCAACGGCAAACGCGGGGCTCAGGCGCGGATACGGCAGGTTGGCGTCCGCCGGCGTGGCCACCACGAACATCGACAGGCCCGCGACGTCGGCTGGCAACTCAATGCTGCCGGCACCGGGGGCGAAAATCGGGCTGACCACACACTCGCCATTCTGCCGGAACG
>JBILQA010000244.1:0-4682 GCA_044373535.1 Akkermansiaceae bacterium
CTTTGCCGTGCGCGCCAAGGACAAGAAACTCAAGCCGAGCGAATTCGACGGCGGCACGATCACCGTTTCGAACCTCGGCGCATTCGGCATCGAGTCATTCGACGCGATCGTCAATCCGCCCCAAGCAGCGATCCTCTCGGTCGGCGCCGTGGTTGAGAAACCCGTCGTCAAGGGCGGCCAAATCGTCCCGGGCATGCGCATGAATCTCGGCCTGTCCTGCGACCACCGCGTCGTCGACGGCGCCGTCGGCGCCAAGTACCTCGCCGAGCTCAAGAAGCTCCTGGAAAGCCCCGCGCTGATGCTCATCTGAGCGTTCGCGGCACAGCGCGACACCGCTTTGGCTCAACCACCGGTCCTCACAGGCCGTTTACTGCTTGCCGGGGGAACCACCCGGCCCGGCGGCCCGCGAGGACGCGGTAGCGCCCTGCGCCGGATTTTCGAAATTTGAATCCAAGGCGCCGGTTTCCACGAAGGGACATGATGGAGTCGCCAATCTGGCCCCTGTGAACCGCCAACCGATCCATCAAGACGATGAAAACAATCCTGGTTATGACACTTCTCACGCTTGCCGTGGGGGCTCGGCCCGCTGCCGCCGCGCCAACCGCTGCAGCCAAACAGGAAGAAAACAACATCGTGGCCGTCGCCCGCAAGGCGGGCAGCTTCGAAACCCTGCTTTTGGCGGCCATGACCGCGGGGCTTGGCGAAGCGCTTGGCGGCGCTGGGCCGCTGACGGTGTTTGCGCCCACTGATGAGGCATTCGCAAAGCTGCCAAAGGGCACCGTCGAGTCGCTCATCCGGCCGGAAAACCGCGAAAAGTTGGCCACCATTCTTAAATACCACGTCGTGGCCGGGCGGGTGTCGCTGGCCCAAGCGATCGAGGCCGGGGAAGCCGTCACCCTGCAAGGGGGAAAGGTCACCGCGAAGTTTGCCGACGGACGCGTGCGCATCGGCCCAGCCACCCTGCTCACGGCGGACATTGGCGCCTCCAACGGCGTCATCCATGTCATCGATCAGGTGCTTCTCCCACCCGAACCGCCGGTGGCTCCCAAGCTCGGACCTGTCGGCTTGATCGAGAAAGCCATCGATATTGGCGTGCCCTTGTTCAACAACGGCAACCCAGAGGCCTGCGTGGCGGTCTACGAGATCACCTGCGAATCGCTGCGGCTGCTCCCCGAGGTGCCGGAAAAGCTCCGCGCCGAACTCGCCCGCTCTCTTGGGGAAATCCGTGGCGAACATGCCGCGCGCCAGAAGGCTTTTGCTTTGCGCGCCGCACTTGACCGCGCATACGCGCAGCTCGCTGGCGAGATGAAGCGCTGAGCGCCATTCGAGACGCGCCACCTTCTCTTGCGCTGACCTCGGAAATTTGTGGCTGAGAAATCCCACAAAATCCCCTCGCTCTGGTTGATGCGCCTTGAAACAAGCGGGGGCCTGCAGCGTAATGAGCTTGCATGAAATTCCTTCCCCTCTTGGCCGTGCTGGCCACCCTGCCCGCCTCGGCCGGCACCCTGCTGGTTGAAGCCGAGCAATTTTCCAGCAAGGGCGGTTGGGGCGTGGACACCCAGTTCATTGAGACGATGGGCTCGCCGTATTTGATTGGCCACGGGCTGGGCAAGCCGGTGGCGGATGCGACGACCGAGATGGAGGTCTCCGAGGCAGGCGACTACCGGCTGTGGGTGCGCACGCTTGACTGGTCTGAGCGGCTGGGCCGGGCGGAGGGCGCCGGGACGTTCCACGTCATGGTCAACGGCAAGCTGCTCGGCGGCGTGCTCGGCAAGGGCGCGCCAAAGTGGACGTGGGAGCTGGTCGGCACCACGACCCTGAAGGCGGGCAAAAACCAACTGGCGCTGCATGACCTGAGCGGCTTCGACGGGCGGGTTGACGCGTTGATGCTCAGCAGCGATCCGAAATTCACCCCGTCCGAGAGCGCTAGCCTGGAGGATCGCATCGGCTGGAAGATCCCCGGCGCCCCGGGGGAAATCGAGGATTCCGGCGAGTTTGATCTGGTGGTCATTGGCGGCGGCTACGGCGGGCTCGGTTCAGCGCTCGCTGCGGCACGCATGGGCCTGAAAGTCGCCCTGGTGCAGAACCGCGACGTCCTCGGCGGCAACGGGTCATCCGAGATCCGCGTCTGGGCCAAGGGCGACCTGCCGCCTAGCGAGTACCCGATCGCCGACATCATCCGCGAAATCCAGGACGAAGCAAAAGCCTCCCCCGGGCCGGCCGAGCAATTCGTCGACGACAAAAAAGAGAAGGTGGTCCGCGCCGAAAAAAACATCACCCTGATGCTTGGCCACCACGCCTACGGGCTTGAGATGAAAAACGGCGCCATCACCGCGGCCAAACTCCTTGAAGTCCAAACCGGCACCCTCAAGCGCCTGCGCGGCAAACTCTTCGCCGACTGCACCGGCCATGGCTTCATCGGCCAGTGGGCCAACGCCGAGCGCACGATGGAGGAAAAAGGCCGCATGGGCATGAGCAACATGTGGATGTGGGAAAATGGCCCCACCACCACCACCTTTCCGGCCCAACCATGGATGCTCCCCTTCACCGCCAAGGACTTCCCGTATCCAAAGCGCGGCGGCGCCGAGTGGTTCTGGGAAAGCGGCTTCGACAAGCACCCGATCACCGAGCTGGAAATCACCCGCGATTGGAACCTCATCGCCGCCTACAGCGCATGGAGTGCCATCAAAAACCACGGCGCCTTTGCCGAACGCGACCCGAATGGCCACGCCAACGCATCCATCACCTGGCTGGCCTACGTCGGCGGCACCCGCGAAACCCAGCAACTCCTTGGTGACGTTGTCCTCTCCGGCACCGACATCGAGGAAAAGAAACCCTTTGATGACGGCACCGCGCTGACCACCTGGTCGATCGACCTCCACGTCCCGCACAAGGACTATATCCATTCTCTTCCCGAGCATCCCTTCATCTCAAAAGACATCCACCGTCTCGCCGTGGACAAGCGCATCGGCTACCCGATCCCGTACCGCTGCTTCTACTCGCGCAACGTGCCGAACCTCTTCATGGCCGGGCGCAACATCAGCGTGAACCGCGATGCCCTCGGCACCATCCGGGTGATGAAAACCATTGGGATGATGGGAGCCACGGTTGGCCGCGCCGCCGCCGTCTGCGTGGCCACCGATTGCTCACCACGGGAAGTGTACACCAAGCACCTCGACGCCGCAAAAAACCTTTGGCGTCTCCCGGGGAAGGAGCGCTTCAACTCCATCGATGAGCTGCGCCAACACCTCAACACGCCCGCGACCGGAAACTGATCCGAAGCGCAGGCTGCGCCGCTACGCCCTTGGCTTGTACCGGCTTGGGATTGTGTTTGCGGCCTTTGCGCTGCTGCGTGCCAGCCACCAGCAGGCGCAGGACGCTCCCGCTCCCTTGCTCGCCATTGCGCGTGAGGAGGTTCCCGCCACCGCCACGCTCGGCACGGCGGTTGACGGCTTGTTTCCGCTGCTCGACAAAGACCAGAACCCAATCGGTTGGGCGGCGCGGACCTATCCCGCCGCCCGCCCGGTCAATGGCTATGCCGGGCCGTCCGAGCTGGCCGTGATTTTCGACACCGGCCGCCGGGTGCGCGCCGTGCGGATGATCCAATCCGCTGACACCTCGGGACATGTCGCCAAGGTGCTGGCCTCTGCAGACTACTGGCAGCAGTGGAATGGCAAGCCCGAGGCGCGCCTTGGAGCGCTCGAGAGCACGAAGATCGTCAGCGGCGCCACCTTGACGAGCGAGGCGATGGCGCGCGGTCTGGCGGCCCGCTTCGGCGCCCCGGGAATGGCCGACTATTTTGGCCAAGCCCTTGAGCCCACCCAGGTTCAGCGCTGGTTTCCAAGCGCCGACCGGCTCGTCGAAGACCATGGAAGCTACCGCGTTTTCCATGCCGCGGAAACCGTCGGCCTTGTCTTGCGCAGCAGCCGCATGGGGGTGGCCGCGCGCGGCTACAATGGCGCGTCGGACGTCATCGTCGCTCTGGATCCCACCGGCGCGCGCGTGCTTGGCGTCGGCATGCTCGTCAGCCGCGACAACGAGCCGTACACCGGCGATGTCCGCGATGAGCTGAAGTTTGCCGACGGCTTTGCCGGCCGCAGCGTGAAGGAAATCCTCGCCGCGCCCGCCGACGATGGCCTGCTTGTCTCGGGCGCCAGCATGACCGCCTCGGCCGTCATCGACAACGTGCGCGAGATGCTGCGCCGCCAAACCCGTGAGGATTCCCGCGCTGGCATCCCGTGGGGCCTGCTACTAGGATTCTCGTGGGTGGCCCTCGGGGTGGCGATCGGCTTCTCCAAGCGCCTGAGCAACAAGCGCACCCGCTTTGCCATGGCCACCCTCTCGCTGGCCGCCGGCCTGACCCTTGGCTGGATGCTTGGCCAGGACCAGCTGATCGGCTGGGCGCGCCATGGCGTGGCCGTGGGCGTCGCGCTCCCGTGGCTCGTCCTTGCCGCCGTTGCCATGGTCGTTCCCGCACTAAGCGGCAAAAACATCTATTGCGGCTACCTGTGCCCCCACGGCGCCGCACAACGCCTCGCCGGCAGCGTCATGCCAAAGCGTTTTGCACTTCCAGGGAAAATCCACCGCACCTTGCAAATGCTGCCATGGCTGACGCTCGTCGCCATCTGGGGCCTAGCGTTTGCCGCGATGAATCTGCCATTCTCTCAGGCTGAGCCATTTGA
>JBILQA010000245.1:0-4681 GCA_044373535.1 Akkermansiaceae bacterium
TTTAAAGAAACCATACGCGTCACTTTATAAAGGAAGCAGGCAAAATCCAACCGTCGGCGACTTGAGTAGGACCCCAGGTCAGGAATTCTTATCGTTGAAGGATTGGGGTCAGAAAAAGCCCGGGTATGAATGGCTGTTTTCACACATCGATACGAATGGCGACGGCAAAATCTCTCGCGAAGAGCACCAGGCATTTCAGGATTACAAGCAAAAGGACAAGAACTGGGCCGAAACCCTCAAGGCCAATCCCGTAAGGAAATGAAAAGACAGGAAATGCCAAACAAGGCCTTGGAGGCGACGTCCTAAAGGCCGCACCTCAAGAGAGGCGTTCGCCGAGAAGGATGCTCACGAGAGGGAATCCCAGCACGACACAAGGCGATGTGGAAACTCCTGCACAACAGAAGCACTCTCCCCTTCGCGTCTTTGCGTCTTTGCGCGAGACCATCCAACTACTCAGAAATAGTTCCAGCCTGATGGATCATCGAAGAGTTCTCGCGCAGAGACGCAAAGAGGCAAAGGGGGGAGATTTTGGGGCACCACTTAAAGCCTAGCACGACGCAAGCTGAGCCGATGTCGGAGGCTCCCGGTAGCGGGTGCCAGCCTTCCGACCGAAGTCATCCGTGATAATCCGTGTTATCCGTGGTTAAGAATCTTCAGCCGATGGTCGCCACAATGGTCGAACCCCTACAAGGCGCAGATTCGGAGGGATGGACGGCAGGCTGGGTCGGGCGGTCGGCCCTGATTTTCCGGTGAATCAGGGGTCCCCAAAGACCAATAGACAAACCACGGCGCGGACAGGACGCTTTACTTGCCGCGAGTTCAATTTGAACGGAGGCCAACAACCATCAGATTGAATTCATGAAGGCCGTCCACACAGAGATATCCACGCTTGCAGTAATCGTGACCTCGCTCTTCGGTGCGACGGGGATCTGGGCGCAGAAGGCTGAAACACGGATTGGAAAACTGGAGTTCGACCATGGCTTGGCGACGGAAGAGACGGTGGTGAAGCTGTTCGATGAAATGGATTTTCAGCGCGCCTGCCAAGCCTACCTCTGGGGGCTTCCGATGGTGAACATCGGCGAGTGGCAGCGGGCTCACGAGAAGGAGTTCGGCGCTGCCGACGGCGATATCGTCATCTACAACACCTATCAGGCGAAGTTGGGTATCCTGACGCCCAATTTGACGACGCCCTACATCATTGGTTTCGCCAATCTGGCGCGCACCGGTCCATTGGTGATCGACTATCCGGCGGGGCTGTCGGCCGGTGGGGTGTTGGATTTCTGGCAGCGGCCATTGTTTGACATGGGCCAGACGGGGCCCGACAAGGGCGCGGGTGGGAGGTATCTGGTCGTCGGCCCGGGGCAGAAGGTGGCCGATGCCGCCGGCTACCAGGTGTATGAATCGCCGACGTTCAACATTGGCCTCGGCTACCGGGTGCTCGAAACGGATCCTGCGAAGGCTGAGACGTTGATGCGAAGCGTGAGGGTTTACGCGTTCGCGAAGCGTGACAATCCGCCGCAGAACCGGTTCCTCACTCCGGACGGCAAGGCGTGGAGTCAAACGCCGCCGAGCGGCATGCTCTACTGGGAACGCCTCGCGGCGATCCTCAGCCAGGAATCGGTGGCTGAGCGCGACGCGTTCTTCATGGCAATGCTCAAGCCGCTCGGCATCGAGAAAGGCAAGCCGTTCACTCCAAACGACCGCCAGAAGAAGATTCTCACCGAGGCAGCCTACGTGGGCGAACAGATGGCCAAGGCCAACTCGTTTGACAAACGCTTCGCGGGTGCGGCCTACCGCGACGGCGCCCGCTGGGAAATCCTGTTTGCCCCGGGGTTTTCCCCCGATCAGCAGGGGGACGGCTTCGGCCAGCTCGATGAACGCGCTGCCTACACTTGGGAAGCGGTCTGGACCACCGCGGGCATGGTGACCAAGACGCCGGGAGTCGGCCAGGGGTACCTAGGTGTGCATCGCGATGCCAACGGCCACGCCATTGACGGAGCGAAGTCCTATCAGCTGCGCGTCCCGCCGAACCCACCGGCTGGGCAATTCTGGTCGGTCACCATCTACGATCTCGAAACGCGGCGCCCGGTGGAGAATGCGACCCAGGTGGTGGATCGATCGTCGCGCCAGGCCGATCTCGTGAAGAACCCGGATGGTTCGGTGGATCTCTACTTCGGACCCCAGCCGGCAACCGGCCATGAGTCGAACTCGCTCGTCACCGTGCCCGGGCGGGCGTGGTTTCCATTGCTGCGCCTGTATGGACCGCTGCAGCCTTACTTTGACCGGAGTTGGCCGCTGCCGGACATTGAACTGATCAAGTGATTCCCAAAAAAAGCCCCTAACGACTCTCATGCACGTGATCACCACCACCGGCGTTTCCCGCACCCTCGGGGTCGCATTGATTGCTCTGCTCGCCCTCAGCCACGTGGATGCTGGCGACCTTGCCCCGGCCGAGGCCCGCGCCATTGCCCGCGAAGCCTTCATCTATGGATTCCCATTGGTGGAGGGCTACAAGACGCTCCACAAACAAACCGTGGACACGGCGGGCGCAGATTTCAAAGCGCCGTTCAACCAGATCGGCCATGCCCGCGATGTCGCCAAGCCCGAGGACACCTGGGTGGTGACGCCCAACTCCGACACACCTTACTCGTTCGCGTGGATCGACCTGCGCGCCGAGCCGTGCGTCATCACCATGCCGAAAATTGCAGCCGGGCGCTACTACTCGGCACAGTTGATTGACTTGCAGACGTTCAACTTTGCCTACCTCGGCACGCGGATGTTTGGCAATGACGGCGGCGATTTCCTGCTCACCGGACCGGGCTGGAATGGCGCAACGCCCGCCGGCATCAAGGCGGTCATTTCCTGCGAGACGCAGCTGCTGTATGCGCTCTTTCGCACCCAGATGTTCAATGCCGATGACCTCGCCAATGTGCGGACCATTCAGGATGGCTACCGCGTACGGCCCTTGAGCGCCTATCTTGGCAATCCCGCGCCGCCCGCCGCGCCCGAGATCGCCTGGCCCAAGCCGGCGGCGGACATGACGGAGAGTGCCCGGTTGTTCACCTATCTGAACTTCTTGCTGCAATTCTATCCAACCCACCCGACCGAAGAGGCGTTGATGAATCGTTTTGCCATGCTGGGCATCGTCGCCGGGAAGCCGTTCGATGCGGACGGCCTATCCCCGGCGATCAAGGAGGCCGTGGCGGCAGGCATCAAGGACGCAATGGAAAAGGATTTCGCCCCGACGATGGCGGGCATCAACAGCGGCGCCCTCAGCAGCGGCGATCTCTTCGGCACACGCGAGTTCCTCAAAAACAATTTCGTCTTCCGCTTCGTCGGCGCGAAACTTGGAATCTATGGCAATTCCCGCGACGAAGCGTATTATCCGACATATTTCACCGACGCCAAGGGCGAGACGCTCGACGCCTCTCAACACCGCTACGAACTGCGCTTCGAAAAGGGCCAGTTACCGCCCGCCAAGGCGTTCTGGTCGCTCACCCTGTATGACGGCAAATCGCAGTTGCTTGTCGCCAATCCGCTCAAGCGCTACCTCCTGAACTCGACCATGCTCGATACCTTCAAGTATGCCGACGACGGCTCGTTGACATTTTACGTCCAGAATGATTCCCCCGGCAAAGACAAGGAAGCCAACTGGCTGCCGGCGCCGAACGGCCCGTTCTACTGCATCATGCGCCTCTATATCCCCAAGCCGGAAACCTTCACCGGCGAATGGAAAAAGCCCATGCTGCAGCAACGCTGAGGCCGCCTAGCGCGGCGGGATCTGCTTCAGAATCCTCGGCCCCGTTCCCCATCTGCGCTCATCCGAGAAATCTGCGGAGCCTTAACCGCAGATCGACACAGATTTCCGCAGATTCCTGACTACAGGCTCGGTCGTTCTCGGTGGCACCGGCTCTGCCAACAAGCACCCCGGTGACTGGGTCGGCCCCTTGGACTGCAGCAACCTGTTGCCGCTTTTTTCCCGAAGACTCATCCGCGGGCGAGGTGGAGGACCTCATCGTTGGCTCTGAAACCCATCCCTGCAGCCCGCGTAAGGCCGACGTTGGAGGTTGCTCAGGGGCGTATCCGGTGTTCTGCTTAACTAACCATGATGCAGCTTGAAGACCTCCAAAAACAGGCGGATCGCTCACAAAAATGACACCGCCTGAGGCCATGCATTCCGACTCTCTGCGCTTTGGCTTCCGGAGGTTTCAGACGGCGTTTGGGATTTTGTTGGTCGCCGTCTTCATTCACTTTCTGCTCTTCCTCGTTCCTGGACTCATCCATCGCCGGTGGGAAGGCGAGATGGGTGGTTATTTTGTGATCCCAGCGGTCTTGATCTTCTGTGCGATCGTGGGCTGCGGCGGGCTTCTCTGGATCTTTGGGTTCAAGATCCTAAGAATTTTTTCGCGATTGATCTACTTGATCGTCGCCCGGAAGCGCACTGGATTTGCCGCATGGGATCGGGTTTTCTGCCGGTCGCTTTGGTCGCTCCCATGGGTTTTTGCGGGCGGGGCGTTGGTTTACCTCGCCTATTTTGCAGGCGGCTGGGGAGGATGGCCCGATGACGTGGTCGTTGGCACGCTCGGGAATCTCCTCGGCGCAATGTGGTATGGTCCCCTCTTCTATCAGTGGTACCGGCTCTGCCAGGAGCCACCGCAGGCTGAGAACCAACAGGTCAACA
>JBILQA010000246.1:0-4669 GCA_044373535.1 Akkermansiaceae bacterium
GGGAGGTGTTATCGCTCCGGGACTCGCCGCCATGACCGACTATCTGGCCAAGCGCACCGCCCTGCTGCCCAAGATCGACCTCTCCGAGCCGCAGCAGGCGATCGGCAAGTCGACCGAGGCCGCGATGCTTGCCGGTGCGGTCTTTGGCTACCGTGGCTTGGTCAAGGAGATCCTTGCACAACTGCGCACGGAGATCTCTGGCGCGCCTATCGTCGTCGCCACCGGCGGCGATGCCGCCCTGATTGCCCGTGGGCTCCCCGAGATCCAAGCGCTTGCCCCGGACCTCACCCTTGAGGGGCTGCGCCTCATCGCCGCACGCAACCTGCCGGCCTAGCAGAGACGCCAGGCCTAACACCCACTCCAACATGAGCACCTATCCCCTGGCCATCGGCATCGATTTTGGCGGCACATCGATCAAGCTAGGCGTCGTGAGCGGCGCCGAGGTGCTTGACGTTGCGCCCGCCATCGCTACCCAGGACTACGATGGACCCGATGCGCTCATCGCCACGATGGTGCGCGGCATTGAGGATCTGCGCCAGCGCCATGCGGGGATTGCCGCGTTGGGCGTCGGCATGCCCGGCTTCGTCGACTTCCCCCGCGGGATGGTCTACAACCTCACAAACGTGCGCGGCTGGCAGCACATCTTCCTCAAGGACGCGCTGGAGAGCGCCACCGGGCTTCCGACGATCATCGAGAACGACGCTAACTGCATGGGCTACGCCGAGTGGCAGCGCGGTGCAGCCATCGGACTGAGCCATGTGGTGGCCCTCACGCTCGGGACCGGAGTGGGCGGGGCGATCATCGCCAACGGCCAAATGCTGCGCGGTGCCCACTTCGGCGCAGGCGAAGTTGGCCAAACGTCGATTGACTACCGCGGCCGGCGGGGAGCCTATGGCAACCTTGGCGCGCTCGAGGATTACATCGGCAACCGTGAGATAGAGGCCACCGCGCGCGAGGCATACGCCACCGCCGGCCACGAGCGGATGCCGGCCACCACGCCTGCCGAGCTCGCCACCGCCGCCCATGCCGGTGATCCAATCGCCATCCGCATCTGGACCGACATCGCGGAAAAACTCGCCTGCAGCGTCGCCAACCTCTGCTGGCTGCTCAACCCGCAGGCCGTCGTCATTGGCGGCGGCGTGGCCAAGGCCGGCGAGGTGCTTTTCGGCCCCCTCGACGGCTTCGTGCGCAGCCAGCTTGGCGAGCCGTTCAAACAGGACCTGCAGATCCTCCCCGCCCGCTTCGGCAACGAGGCCGGCATGCTCGGCGCCGCCGCCATGGCCCTCGAAGAGGCGGCCGGCCGCTCCCTCTAACCTGCGCCGCGGCCCACCACCTCCGCGATGCGCGCCGCGAGCGTGGCGAAGGCGGCATCCCCTAACACGGGCGTCAGCCGCCCGCGCCAGCCTGCCGGTGGCTCGTCGACGTCCACCCAGCTGCGGCACCCGGCAAACTTGCGGCCGTACTCGAGCGGCCACGGCGCATCTAGCCGATAGACCCGCACAAGTGCGCAGTGGATGCTGCCCGAGGCCATCCCCTTGCCCTCCCAGTCGAAGCGCTCGCGCACCGTTGCGGGCGTCCAGATGTGGAAGGGGGCGAGGGCGGCGAGGGCCGCCGGGCTTGTTAGGGTGAGCGCCCAGAGTGCCTCCGCGTAGTGGGTGATCGGAATGGTGTCACCGGGCTGCCACTCCGGCAGAGCAGGCTGCTGGTGCTCGAGGACCTTGTCGGCCTGGCCGTGGAAGCGTGTTGGGAAAAGGAAGAATCCCTCGTGGGCGAAGGAAAAGCCGTCGCGGCCCTCGTGGATGCCACCCTTGCGCAGAATGATCGCCTGGCGGCCGCTGGCGAGGGCCGCGCAAACTGTTTCCCACTCCTTGAAGGCCGCTAGAGTCTGCATGGCAGGACTCTAGGGAGGCGCCCGGGCGACGGACAAACGAAATTAGCGGTGTCCATCGGCGCGATCTGTGTTTAATGACCCGCCCATGGCCCACAGCGAAACCTGCGTTGAAACCCGCTTCTTCGAGCTTGGCAGCCCGGAGAAGCCCTTCGCCTTGCAAGCAAACGGCGAGCTTGCGGGGCTGCGGCTCGCCTACGAAACTTGGGGCACGCTCAACGCCGAGAAGTCCAACGCCATCCTGCTCTTCCACGCCCTCTCCGGCAGCCACCACGCCGCGGGCGTCAACACCGCCATTGCCCAGACCGGCGAGCTTTGGCAGCCCGAACTCCACGACGGCTGGTGGAACGACTTCATCGGCCCGGGCCGCGCGCTGGACACCGATCGCTTCTTCATCATCTGCGCCAACTATCTTGGCGGCTGCTACGGCAGCACTGGCCCGGCGTCGCTCAACCCGGCAACCGGCGTGGCGTACGGATCGAGCTTTCCGCACCTGACGGCCACGGACCAAGTCGAGGCGCAGGCCTGCCTGTTGGACCATTTGGGCATCGTCCGGCTGCGTGCGGTGGTTGGCCCGTCGGTGGGAGGCTTGCTGGCGCTGACGTTTGCCACGCGCTTTCCGCAGCGCGTGCGCACGATCATCTCAATCGCCAGCGGGTTTAAGACGACCGTGCTCAACCGGCTCATCCTGTTTGAGCAGATCCTCGCCATCGAGAACGACCCGTACTTCAATGGCGGCAACTACTATCAGGCGACGCCGCCCACCTACGGCCTGGCCCTCGCGCGGATGATCTCCCACAAGACCTTCGTCCACCTCGACGCCATCGAGCGGCGCGCACGCCAGGACGTCGTCCAACAGGATGACGTGCTCGCATGGTACCAGGTGCGCGACCAGTTCCAGAGTTACATGCTCCATCAGGGGAAAAAGTTCACCAAGCGCTTCGACGCTAACACCTACCTGCGCATCATCGACATGTGGTCGCGCTATGACGCCACCGTGGAAGGCGGCGCGGAGACGCCCGGCGAGCTGCTAGCCCGCTGCAAGGCCGCGGGCCATCGCTTTCTGGTGTTCTCAATCGACTCGGACTTCTGCTTCTATCCGGAGGAGCAGTCCGAGCTGACCCGCCAGCTAGAGGCCGCCGGCGTCGACAACATGCACATCACCGTGCACTCGGAGAAGGGCCATGACTCGTTCCTGCTGGAGCCGGGGCTCTACACCCCGCACATTGCCTACGCGCTCGGCGGCAATGACCACCGGGACTGGTAGATTCCGTTAGTCCCGCTGCGCCACGGCGACCTTCCAGACGCCGAGGGCATCGCCCGGGACGAATTCGCCATGGTGATAGCGCACCGGACGGGTGCGGATCCAGCCGTCGGGTTGCCAGTCGACGCACAGCGGAGTGCCCGGGGGCATGAACGACCCGGTGTTGATCAACAGCCGCTCGCCGTGCAGCCAGGTGCCCGCGCGGTGGAAGTGGCCAAACACAACGACCTGCGCGGCGGGGCGGAACCGCTCCACAAACGCGGCGGTCTGCGCGACCATCGTGCGCCAAGTCCAGAGCATCCTCAGCCCGCGCGTCGGCGGCCAGGCCGCATCCCAAGCCCGCGCCAGGAGGTTGCGCCCGAAGACCTTGATGGGCACCTCAATGAGGCGCCCCACCGCGCCGGCAACCTTGAGCCGCGCATCCAGGTCGTGGGCCGCCTCGGGGCAGGCCGCATAGAGCTCGCGAATCTCGGCGAACTTGTTGGGCACCACCCGGCTCCACGGCACCGTCTCGCCGAAAACCGCGTCGCCATGGGTGACTAACACCGCACCGCAGCCCAGCTCGAGAAAGCCCCGCCCTGCGCAGGCCGGATCATGGTTGCCCGGCAGAAGCACCAACTCAACGCCCATTCCCGCGGCAATCTGCTTGAGGTCGTCCAACAGACGCGCACCTTCCGCGCGGAACCCGAGCGCAAGCTCCTGCCACGTGTCGCCGTTGAGAACCACGGTGTCCACCTCCTCAAACAAAGGGCGCAGTTGCCGTGCCGCGTCGATGCGCGATACCCGGTGGCCCAGGTGGAGGTCGGAGAGGATGCGTACGCGGCCGTTCATGCTTTCTTGGATCGGCGCTGGCGCACCGCTTCGTACAGGCAGACGCCGGTGGCAACCGAAACGTTGAGACACGCCACCTTGCCGGCCATCGGGATATTCACCAGGAAATCGCAGCTCTCCTCGGTTAGGCGACGCAGCCCCTCGCCCTCCGCACCCATGACGATGCCGATGGATCCCTTGAGATCCACATCATAGAGTGTTTGCTTGCCGCGGTCCGAAGTGCCCACCAGCCACACGCCAAGCTCCTGAAGGCGCTTCATCGTGCGCGCCAGGTTGGTCACCTGGACAAAGGCGACGGAATCCGCGGCGCCCACCGCGATGCGCCGGACCGTCTCGGTGATGCCAACCGACTTGTCCTTGGGAGCGATGACCGCGTCGACTCCGGCGCCATCCGCGGAGCGCAAAATCGCGCCCAAATTATGCGGATCCTGAACGCAGTCGAGGATCAGCACGAAGACTTTCTCGCGCTGGCTAACAATCTCGTCGAGGTCGCTCTCGTCAAGCCGCACGCCAGGCACCGTCGGCGCGCTGACATGACGGTTCTCCCGGGCTTTGTGGTCGGTCCGCTTGTTGCGCATGGTGCGCGGACCATAAGGGCAAATACCGCAAGCGGAAAACCTGAAATATCACCCGGCCGAAAGCAAAGCATACCGCAGAGGAACTCTCCGCCGCAAAGGCGCGAGGGG
>JBILQA010000247.1:0-4632 GCA_044373535.1 Akkermansiaceae bacterium
CTCTGCGTGAGCTCCTGCGCGGCCAAATACCCGAGTGCGTTGATGTGCTCGTTGGCCCAGAGGGCGATTTTTCCCCCGAGGAAACCTCCGCCGCCCTGGCTGCCGGATTCCTTGCTGCCACCCTGGGCAGCATCGTCCTGCGCGCCGAAACTGCTGCCTTCTTTGCCCTCGGCGCGCTGCGCTACGAGTTTGGCGAAGCCTAAACAAGCAGCCGCGACTTTCTTTAGTTGCGTCCCCGGAACGAAGAAGCCGCTGAAGTCGTCACTCCTTGGCGGAGGCGCCACGCTTCCCGTCCCAGCCGAGGAATCCCTTGAGGATGAGCGCCATGAGAAGCAAGCTGGCAAGTGGGACCAGCCCTGCGCGCAAGTCCATGCCGACCCACCAGCTTGACACGGGACCGCCGAGCACGCGCCCATGGCTCAGGTTGAAAGCCTTGAAGGCAAAGACGATGCCCGCATGCAGGCCGATGGGCAACCACAGCGACTTGGTCCTAACCCGGGCCCAGGCCAGCAGCATCCCGAGGATGAATAGGGTCAGCAGTTCCGCGACAAAGAATCGTGGTTCGGCAAAGCGCATGACGATCTTGCCGAGCAGCTCAAAGCCGGCAACGGCGGATCCCGGATCGGCCACCTTCTGACCCGGCAACGGGCTCATAAAGTGCAGAACTGCAAAGAGGGCCGAAGTTCCCAGGATTGCCCGCCCGGAGGCTTGGGCGCGCATCCAGGCACCCAAAATCAGCCCGCGGAACAGCCATTCCTCGCCGATGGCAGCGCCCATCGCTGGCAGCAGCGCCCCGGCAAGCAACTCCCTGGCATTGAACCCGTCATCCACCGCGAAGGCTCCCGCCGCAGCCAACGAGAGCGCTGAGAGCCAAAGAACTCCCGCCGAGAGCAGCATCCCGAACCCCAAGTGGAGCAGTTTTCTTGAAATCCCCGGAAGTCCCCTCAGCCCCAGACCGCCCTCCTTGCTGCCCTTGCGCAAGCGCCACAGCAGAAGCGGCATAAGCAGAACAGCCGCAACCGTCATGGCCCGCGTGAAGAACCGCCCGATCTTGTCCTTTTCTGCCGCCCTTGCCGCGCTCTTGCCAATCGACTTGAGCACGCGGGTGAGCTCGCCGGCCTCCGCCAAACCCGCCAACCACATCCCCAGGTGGTAAATCCATGGCATTAAGATTGCCGCAAGGAGGACGACTCCAATGAAATAAATCACCAGCACCCCCGCATCCGACTTCCAGAATCCTTTCACTTCTGCCTGCACTATTGGCCGCATGCGCATGTGTCGAGGCCGAACGGATCGCCCTCCGCAGGCCTAGGTCCCGCAAGGGGATTTCTGCTTGGCAGGCCCTGGGGACGATGGCTGCTGGTCGGGGTTTAAACTTGGAAACTGCCAAGGAATGGTCTTACTCCGTTGCCGGGCTCCCGTCGGTCCCTGGATTTCTCGCAGCCTGCATGAAGCGCCTTCTTCCTTATTTCCGCTACCTTGGGTCGGTAAAATGGCATTTCATTGTCGGCCTTCTTTCCGCCCTCGTTTACGCGGGTGCGACGGGAGCGGGATTGCCGTTGATGACCAAGGTGGTTTTCCCGGTGTTGTTCAAGAACCAGAGCCCGGAGAGTCTCTGGTACCAGAAATGGATGGCCGCCAACCTGGCCCAGCTGACCCAGGACGAGCTTCTCTTGCTCAGCGTGCTCTGGATCCCGCTGATTTTCGTGGTCCGCTCGGTGGCTGGCTATGCCAACGCCTACCTCATCAGCTACTGCGGGTTCCGCGTGCTGGAGGGCTTGCGCATGGACATTTTCTCCAAGCTGCAGTCGCTCCCGCTGAGCTTTTACCACCGCCACAAGTCGGGCGACCTGATGGCGCGGCTGACCGGTGACGCGGAAGTCATCCGCCAGGTCATTGCCCAGACGAGCAATGACTTGATCAAGCAGCCTGCGGTCATGGTTTTTGCGCTTGGTTACGTCGTGTACGAATCGATTCAGAAGAACGGCACCTTCGTGGCGCTCATCGCCCTGTTGAGCATCCCCCTGTGTGTGTTGCCGATTCGGATCCTTGGCAAAAAGCTGGCGCGTCGCGCGAAGTCACTTCAGGCCAACCAAGGCGGCGTCAGCGCGATGCTCGTGGAGTCGATTTCCTCGCCGCTTGAAATCCGTGCCTACAACCTTCAGGAGCGCCAAAAAACCGCCTTCAATGAGCGCATCCGCCGGGTCCTTAAGGACTCGATGAAGATCGTCAAGGGCCGCCAGGCGATCTCCCCGGCAATCGAGGTGGTTGCGGCGGTCGGGTTCTCGGTTGCGTTGTATTTTGGCGTTCGCAACAACATGACCCAGACCGAGTTCTTGGCCTTGGGGATGGCGCTTTTCTTCGCTTACGAGCCGGTCAAGAAACTTGGCAACATCCACAGCCAGCTCAAGCAGGCGGAGGCGGCCTTGGACCGCATCGAAGTGATTCTGCATGCGGAGGATTCCCTTCCGGATGCGGTCGCGCCGGTGGCGCTTTTGCGGGCGCGCGGCGAGGTCGCCTTCAGCGGCGTGTCGTTCAGCTACGATGAAGGCGGGCGGGTTCTGCAGAATGTCAATGTCGCGATCTCCCCAGGCGAGTGCGTCGCTTTGGTTGGCCCGAGCGGCGCCGGCAAAACGACTTTCGCCAACCTCATTCCGCGCTTCTATGACACTCGGGAAGGGCGGGTGATGCTCGATGGCATTGATATCCGTGATTTCAGCAAGCATGACCTGCGGCGCCAAATCGCCGTCGTGCCGCAGATGCCGGTCCTGTTCAACGACACGATTCTCGAGAACATCCGCCTGGGGCGGCTGGACGCCACGGACGACGAGGTTGTCACGGCGGCCAGAAGTGCCCATGCGCACGACTTCATCCTCGCCTTGGAAAACGGGTACAACACCTTTGTCGGGGAGCGTGGCGGCGCGCTTTCGGGTGGCCAACGCCAGCGGATCGCCCTTGCAAGAGCCTTCCTCAAGGACGCGCCATTGCTGATTCTTGACGAGGCGACCAGCGCCTTGGACGCGGAGAGCGAGGCAATGGTGCAAAAAGCCCTGCGGGCACTGGTGAAGGGCCGGACGACTTTCATCATCGCCCACCGGTTCAGCACCATCTCGTTTGCCAGCCGCATCTTGGTTTTTGACCGTGGTCAGATCGTTGAGGATGGCTGCCATGAATCCCTGCGCGACAAGGACTCGATTTACCGGATGATGGCCGCCGCCGGTTGAGGCTGTGACAGATCCGGCCGATAGGCGGCGTTCTTACCGTGCTCGTGCGCCATCCCGAAAAATTATGATCCGTCCGCTTTTCCTCCTGCCGATTCTTCTGCTTCTGCCAGCCGCCGCGCAGGACGCCCCGCTTGCCAAGGCTTCGGCCGAGCTTGCCGCGGCGGCAAATGCGTTCATCAAGTCGCTAGACGACGCTGGGCGCAAGCAAGCGTGCTTTGCTTTCGACGCCGACGAGCGGGAAAACTGGGGGTTTGTTCCCAAGGAGCGCAAGGGCCTCCCGTACAAGGCGATGACCGAGGACCAGCGAAAGCTCGCGCGCAAGGTGCTGGAAACCGCGATGAGCGCCGAGGGCTTGGCGAAGGCGGATGCGGTCATCACCTTGGAGTCGTTCCTCGCTGAGATTGAGAAAGATCCCGTCCGCCGCGACGCCGGAAAGTATTTCACCAGCATCTTCGGCGACCCAACGCCGGGCGGCACTTGGGCGTGGCGCTTTGAAGGCCACCACTTGTCGATTAACTTCACGTTTGTCGGCGGCAAAGTGATCGCCGTGACGCCAACATTCATCGGAACCAACCCGGGCGAGGTGCGCGACGGAAAGCTCAAGGGCATGCGCCCGCTTGCCGCCGAGGAGGACCTCGCCCGTGCGCTCGCCACCGCACTGCAAACCGCCGGGAAAGATGTCCTCTTCTCCACCAAGGCGCCCGGCGAAATCCTCACCGCCGCCAACCGCCGCGCCACCCAACTTGAACCGGTCGGCGTGCTCGCTGCGGACCTCACCGAGGCCCAGCGCGACGGACTGCTTGCCTTGATCGCCACCTACGCCAATCGCCACCGCCCCGAGATCGCCGCCCACGATCTTGCTGCCATCAAGGAAGAGCTCCCGAAGGTGCGCTTCGGATGGGCCGGCAGCCTTGCCCCCGGCGAGGCCTATTACTACCGAATCCAAAGCCCGACGTTCCTCATTGAAGTGGTTAACAGCCAAAACAATGCCAACCACGTCCACGCCACCTGGCGGAATTTCGCCGGCGATTTCGGCCGCGACTCGCTCGCCGAGCACTTCAAGCAGGACGCCCACTAGCGCGCGCAGCGAACCTTTGCGGAAACTTGAGCGGGGTGAACCACATGCCGCCAATCCGCCCGAACCCGCCAAGACGACCATCAAATCCCGACAACACCTCTGGCTGGCCGCCCTGCTCGCGGCGGCGATTGTGAGCTACCTCGCCCTCGCACTGCGCCCATTTTTCCTTCCGGCGCCGATCTTGTTTGATGAGACGCTCGACGAGTCAGCCCGCGCGGCGGCTACCGCATGGTATCGCACACCCGCGGCCAGGGCGCTGTGGGCGCGTCCGGGCTACGGCGCAATCCCCGAGATGCTCCGCCATCCGCTCGATCCATGGGTGTTCGGCCG
>JBILQA010000248.1:0-4609 GCA_044373535.1 Akkermansiaceae bacterium
TGGTGGCGGCGGTTTCAACAATATTAGCCACCAAGGAGGCGTCAGCCTGACTGGCAAAAATGGCGGATTTGACGATGTCGCACGCGCAAGACTCGTTGGCTGCCACCTGGGTGGCGACGATCTGCAGGACCTTGGCGGGCTCCGCGGCAACCGCCTTCTTAACTTGGGCGGCCACGGCCAGGCAATCAGGCGCGGCACCGAAGGCTGTGCAGCTCAGAAGGGCTGCGAAAAGGATGAAACCAAATGACTTTTTCATGATGCGATAGCTTCTGAGACGAGGGGGTTGGACGCTTGAGAAGAAAAAATAAGCGGGTAGCGGGAATCGAACCCGCATGGCCAGCTTGGAAGGCTGGGGCTTTACCACTAAGCTATACCCGCATCACGGAGAGTCATTTACCAGCAGATCCGAGGCCGTGCAAGGGGGAATCGACACTTAAAGATGCAAAAACCTCCGCGGCGACGGAATCCTCCCGGCGGAAGGAAAATGGAGCGGGTGATGGGAATCGAACCCACGCCTCAAGCTTGGGAAGCTCGCGTTCTACCATTGAACTACACCCGCAGTGCGGCGGATTGGTGGCTCATTGGCTGGCGCTACGCAATCAGAAAATGCCGGCAAACTCCCCGGAACCCTCACGGAGCATAGGTAACAGCCTGATGACTAGGTGGTTTGCTGACGCTTGCGGAACCGCCAAGGAGGAAGCGCCATGGGCGGTCGCGGGCTTTGGAGATGCCGATGCGGTGGTCAGCAAGGATTTCAAGCGGGCGTTTGCTTGGCGGGAAGATTCCCGATCCCGCGCGGTGGAGGAAGCGCTGAGCGTGTGCGTCGTGGCCAATGCCGACGGCGCGGGTCAGACGGCCCGGCCCGGCGCAAAGGTGCGCATCGCTGGATGCCGGTCGCCGGCCGCGCATCGTTTGGATGCCCATGGTCGGCTGGAGCGCGCGGATCAGGACGAAGCCATCGCCCTCGGGCCCCTTCACGAGGACATTGAAGAGCCAGTGGATTCCGTAGTTCAGGTAGACATAGGCGGTGCCGGCGGGATGGATATTGACGAAGTCGCGGGCGCCCTTGCGGAAAAACGTGTGGCAGGCGGGGTCGCCGAGAGCGGCATAGGCCTCGGTTTCGACAATGATGCCGCCGCAGCCGTGCCAGCGGAACTCCATGCCGATGAGGGCGGCGGCGCAGGCGGGTGGCGCGCCAGCGAAGAATTCCGAGCTGAGGGGCGCGGGGGTCACAGGCCGGTTGGGTGATCGAGAAACTCCCAGGGAAGGCCGAAGTGCGCCTCGACCTCCCGGGCAAGCGCCTTAACGCCAAAGGTTTCGGTGGCGTAGTGGCCGCCGTAGAGAACATTGATACCGCACTCCTGGGCCAGCGGGAAGCTCCAGTGCGGCCCCTCACCGGTGATGAACGTGTCGATTCCGCAGTGGGCGATCGCCTCCACCTCGCTGCCCGCGCCGCCGGTGATGATGCCGACCCTGCCGGCCGCCGCGCCCCCGCCCGGACACAGGTGGACTGGGCCGCCGACAACCCCGGCGAGCATCGCGCGCAGCTCAGCGCAGCTGGCATCCACCACGGCGGCTTGGCCAAGACGAATCCCCTTCCAGTCAAAAAAAGGTTCCGCATGGGCCATGCCGAGCGCGCGGGCAAGTTGCACGTTGTTGCCAAGCTGCGGATGGACATCCAGCGGAATGTGGCTCGAGTAGATCGCCAAGCCGCCGTCAAAGGCCGCCTTGAGCTTGCGGTAGCGGGCGCCCACAAGCGGCTGGACGCCTTGCCAGAAAAGCCCGTGGTGGACGATGAGTAGATCGGCCCCGGCGGCCACCGCCGCCTCGATGACTGGCAACGAGGCGTCCACCGCGGCCGCCACGCGGCTGACGCGGCCGCCGTTGGCCACCTGCAAGCCATTGTGGGCGCCTGGGTAGTCGGGAATCTCCCGGGTGCCCAGCCAGCTGTCCATCACCTCTACGAGTTCACTCAGTTGCATCGCTTCATCCTTTCGTGCCCATTTGGATGAAAGCGAGAAGATCCGCCGGCAAGCCGCTTTCCCAGCCAAATGGCCGCCCCTCCGGATCCTCGAACTGCAAGCCGGTCGAATGCAGCGCGTGGCGCGGCAGCAGCAAGTCCTTGGCGAGCTTCGGGCTCCAGCCGGTCTCGAGAAACTCCAGATACCCCTCCCCGGCACCGGTGTAGATCTTGTCCCCCACGATCGGATGGCCTGAGGCCGCAAGGTGCACCCGGATCTGGTGCATGCGCCCGGTGAGCGGCTCACAGCCAATCCGGCTGAAGTCCCCGTCGGCAGTGGAAAAGCGCTCCAGCACCGTGAAGGTGGTGCCGCAGGGTTTTCCTGCCGGATGGACCATCTGGCGCACGCCGATGGCCGTCGGCTCAACGTCCGCGGCGCGCAGGATCGGGCTGTTGGAAATCCATGCGTCATGGGCCGGCCAGCCGCGCACGATCGCCTCATAGCGCTTTGTGACTGCCCGGCTTTGCATCCGCATGGCAAACCAGCGCGCCGCCTCGTGGTTCTTGGCGATGAGCACCAGGCCGCTGGTGTCGCGGTCCAAGCGGTTGATGATTGAGAGCCTGGCGCCGTTGGCCAGCTCATAGGAAAGCAGCGCCTCAAGGCCGCCGAGGAGCGTCGGCTCGTTTTTCTTGCCTGTCGGGTGAACGACAAGCGGCGCGGCCTTGTCCACCACGATCCAATCGGCCGATTCATCGACCACACGGAAATCAGCCTCAACGGCAAGCACCTCCTGCATTGGGCACACCATGGCCGCTGAGCGCGGCGGCGGCAACTAACATAAGTGGCTTGCCCCGGCGGCCGCGCGTCCATAAACCCGGCGTGCATGTCCGCCGCCCTTGAACACACCCTTGCCACCAGCGCCGCCCTTGAAGGCACCTCCCTTCACACCGGTGAAAAGGTCACCCTGACGCTGAAGCCCGCCCCAACCGGCCATGGCTTCAAGTTCCGCCGCACGGACCTGCCGGACCAGCCGTTCATCGATGCGGACGTCGCTCGGGTCCAGACGGTTGAGCGCGCGACCACGCTCGCTTCCGGGTCGGTCAAGGTGCACACCGTGGAGCACGTCCTCTCCGCTTTGGTCGGCATGGGCGTCGACAATGCGGTCATCGAGATGACGGCCAACGAGCCACCCATTGGCGACGGTTCCTCGCTCCCCTACGTTGAGCTCATTAAAAAAGCCGGCATCGTTGCCCAGGACGCACCGCGGAAAGTCTACGAGATCCGCGAGCCAATCCACATCGAGATCGGCGACGGCAGCCTCATCACGATTGTTCCAGACAAGAAGTTCCGCGTCTCGGTGACCAACGTGGGCCCGGACGGCCGCTTCACCCAGTACTTCTCCTCGGAGGTCACCCCGGAGCTCTACGTCAGCGAGATCGCCCCGGCGCGGACCTTTGTTTACTACGAGGACGTTAAGCCGCTCCTCGAAAAGGGCCTCATCAAAGGCGGCTCGCTCGAAAACGCCGTCGTGGTCCGCGACGAGGGCGTCATGAGCAAGGAACCGATGCGCTACACCAACGAGTTTGCCCGCCACAAGGCGCTCGACCTCATCGGCGACCTCATGCTCAGCGGCAAGCGCATCCTTGGCCACGTCATCGCCATCAAGCCCGGCCACGGCCCAAACACTGCCATGGCCGCCAAGGTCAAAAAAGATTACCAGAACATGCGCACGATGGTCCCGCCGGTATCCCTGCCGACCGGCGAAGCAGTCTTGGACGTCAACGAGGTGATGAAGATCCTCCCGCACCGCTACCCGTTCCTGATGGTCGACCGGATCATCGACTTCGAGGGCGACAACAAGTGCACCGGCGTGAAAAACGTCACCATCAACGAGCCGTTCTTCCAAGGCCACTTCCCGGGCCACCCGGTGATGCCTGGCGTTCTGCAGGTTGAGGCGATGGCCCAGGTCGCCTCCGTGCTCATGCTGCGCCAGCCGGAAAACCACGGCCGCATCGGCTACTTCATGAGCGCCGACGACGTGAAGTTCCGCCGCCCGGTCCTCCCCGGCGACACGTTGATCATCGAGGCGGAAATCGTCAAAATCCGCCGCAACATCGGCCAAGCCGTCTGCCGCTGCACCGTCAATGGTGAGGTCAGCTCGTCGGCCGAACTGAAGTTTGCCCTGCTGGATGCGTAAGAGATAGGTCCTATCGTCTTATAGGACCTATTCCCTCCTTAGATCGACTCCTCCGCCTTGAGGTGGACGATGAGCTCAAACAGGTCCCTGCGCCGGTCCATGAGCGGCGTGACCGACCCGGCCTCCCGGCTGCGGTACAGGTCGGAAATGTCCAAGTCGGTCACGAGCATCGTCTCCACATTGGCATCCGCCTCAGCCTGAATCCCATCCCGCGCAAACTCAAAGTCCGACGGGGTGAAAACCGCCGCCCGGCCGTAGTGGACGTCCATCGCCGGCACGTCGGGCAAGTTGCCCACCACCCCGGCGGTCACCACATAGATCTGGTTCTCAATCGCCCGCGCCGCCGCGCACTTGATCACCCGCAGGTACCCTTGGCGGTTGTCCGTGCAGTAGGGAACAAACAGCACCTCAACCCCCTGCTCGGACAGATAGCGCGCCGCCTCGGCAAACT
>JBILQA010000249.1:0-4600 GCA_044373535.1 Akkermansiaceae bacterium
TCCGGAGTTGCATCTTGGCGATCGGGCGGCACGTTGAAGAAGGGGAACCCGCCGAGTGGCCGCTAGCTTGTGAAATTCAAAGACTACTATGAGGTTCTGGGAGTTGGCCGCAGCGCCAACCAAGGGGAGATCCGCGCGGCGTTTCGCAAGCTCGCGCGCAAGTACCACCCGGACGTCGCCGCGGACAAGACGACGGCCGAGGAGAAGTTCAAGGAGCTCAACGAGGCTTACGAGGTGCTGAGCGATCCGGAGAAGCGCAAGAAGTATGACGCGCTGGGCCATGACTGGCAGCAGATGGCGGACGCTCCCAGCCATGGCGCGGGCGGCTTTGACTTTGGCGCCGGCGGCCAAGGCTATCACTTTGAGGGGACTGGCTTTAGTGACTTTTTTGAGAACTTTTTCGGCAGCCAAGGTGGTGGCTTTGGCGGCGGCGCGGCGCGGCGCGGCGGCGGCTTCCCGGGAGCGGGGCCGCGGGCGGGGCGGGATATTGAGTCGGAAATCCTCGTGAGCCTGGACGAGGTGATGCATGGCTCGGAACGGACCTTGGCGCTCAGCGCGGCGAACGCGCCCACCGCGCGGCGCACCGTGCGCATCCGCATTCCCATGGGAGTCAGCGAGGGCCAATTGATCCGCGCGGCCGGCCTCGGGCAGCCGGGCACCCATGGCGGCCCGCCGGGCGACTTGTTTCTGCGCGTCCGCTTGGAACGCCATCCGGACTTCCGCATCGACGGACACGACGTGGTTTTCGATCTTCCGCTTGCTCCCTGGGAGGCGGTCTTGGGGGCCACCGTCGTGGTGCACACCCCGCACGGGGCGTCGAAGGTGAAAATCCCTGCCGGAACCGTCTCGGGTACCCAGCTGCGTCTCTCCGGCAAAGGCTTGCCCGTTACGGATGGCCCCGGCGGCCGCGCTTTTGGGGACTTTTTCGCCTGTGTGGATATCCTCACCCCGCCAGAAGTCAGCCCCGCCGAGAGGCGCCACTGGGAAGCCCTGGCGGAAATCTCACCCTTCAACCCACGCTAGCCATGCACGAGATCTCCGCCCTTCCCCCCTCACGCCAGCAGGAATGCTTTGACCTTGCTGCCGCCGCCGAGCTCTCCGGCATGCATCCGGAGATGATCCTCGAGTTCACCCGCGCGCGCCTCATCCGCTTTACCCCACCCGAGCCTGGCGGCGCGCCACGTTTCGATAACCGCGCCATCTTGCGCCTGCGCCAGATCCAATCCCTGCGCCACGAGCGGGCCATGAGTCTGCGCTCGATCCGCCTCGTTGTCGGGCTTCTGGAACGTCTCGATGCCGCCGAGGCCCAAGTCCGCTCCCTGCGCGGGCGCCTCCCTGACTAACAATAAAGCCCAACTCCGGGGGCCACCCAAGCGCGTCCTTGCATAGTTAGCTTTTCCTAAGTAACCATGCCTGCCCCGCCCGATGGCCCGTCCGCGCAAAACACTCCAGATCGACCGACCGCGGCGCAACCGCCGGTCGCGCCCGCCTCTTGGCCAGGCGCTGCGCGAGGCCAACGAGCGCGCGCATCAGCGGGCAAACCGGCGGCTTGGCGAGCGCACCGGGCGCACGTCGATCCACGCAGCGATTGCCGACTTCAGCGCCCAGGACCTTGAGGCGCCCAGCCTGGGCCAGCGGCTGCTGCGCTGGGCGGTTGCCCTCTGGCTGCTACCCATCGCGCTCCTGACGACCGTCACCTTCTTTCAGGGCCTGAATCTGGCGGTTCAGAACAACAAGTTCTTCACCGGCGTCCCGTTCTATTTCTTCACCCTCGGGGTCATTCTGATGGCCATCGCCTTCTTTGCCCGGGCCACCCACTCGTTCTGCCTCTACCTGTACGTGCTTGGCCACGAGCTCACCCACGCGCTCTTCATCGTCCTGTGCCTTGGCCGCGTATCGGGCTTCAAGGTCGGGCTGGATGGCGGCCATGTGCTGACTAACAAGACTAACCGGCTCATCGCCCTGTCGCCGTATTTTGTCCCGTTCTGGTCCCTGCTCTTTCTGCTAGTCTACACGCTCACGCGGCTGTTTATGGAGATCCCCTACGCGGAGCAGCTGTTATACGGGGGTGTTGGGCTCACCTGGGGCTTCCACATCCTCTGGACGGTGTGGATGATCCCACGCGACCAACCGGATCTCAAGGAGAACGGCACGTTCCTGTCGCTGGTCATCATCTACCTGGTGAACCTAACGCTCCTGACGGTCTTCCTCTGCCTTGCCTCGGAGGACCTCACGTGGTTGCACTTCCTGTCGGAATGGGCCAACCGGGGCCACCGCTGGGTGCAGCTCGGGCTGGGCCTGGCCAGCGAGGTGCTCGGCGGCCATGGCTGATTCTCGCTGCATCCGGCGGCTTGACACGCCGCGCGGATGGTGCAATCTGCGCGTCCGCCGCGTTGGAACGCGGTGCAATTCCATCCGTATCATGAAATCTGACCTGCATCCCAAATACAACCCGGTCGTCTTCGTTGACATGACCACCGGTGCACGCTTCCGCACGCGCTCAACAAAGAGCTCGGACAAGATCGAGAACATCGACGGGGTGGACCACTTCCTCATCTCCTCGGGCGTCACCTCCGACTCGCATCCGTTCTTCACCGGCCAGAAGCAATTCGTCGACACCGAAGGACGCATCGACAAATTTCAAAAGCGCTTCGGCTCCGTCCGCCGCGTCGGCAAGCCGAAACTCGACGCCTAACTTGGCGTCGGCGAGCGCTCCACCTCAGCCGCTCACTTTCCTGAAAATCCGTCCGGGCAGGCCCTGGGCGGATTTTTTCGTCCACGGGGCACGCGTGCCGGACAAAAAAGCCGCCCGCTGAGAGTCCCGGCCGGCCTTGGATCGCCCACGGTTTTAAGAGCCAACGGCCGCAGCCTAACAAAGTGGGTTTGTCTCCCGCCGCGTCGTCGGCCCCACTGGGCAAGAAAAAAGGCCGCACAAGGGGAGTTGTCCCCTCGCGCGGCCTGAAGTTTCCTTCCCGCGGTCTAGAAGTTGTACCGCAGTCCCGCCTCGTAGAGGATATCATCATCGAAACTTGGGGCCCCAAATCCCGCAGCGTCATAGTCGACATAAATCCAGCGGGCGCCACCGAAGATCTCAGCGCTGGCGCAGAGGTTGTAGACCAAGCCCGCAAAGGCTTGAGCCGCAAGGGCCTCGTCCTCGTCATTGACGCTCGGGAAGAGACCGTCGCGAGAGCTGAAGTCAACAAAGGCCACGCCCAAGCCCGCGCCGATGGAGGCGGAAAGCTTGCCCGCGATCGGCCGCTCAAGTTTAACGTTGAGTGTCAAAGGCATGATTTCTAGCTCCTGAGTCCGCACAGGAGCCAGCGCATTGAGAATGTTCAGGGGGGGAGCATCGATTGGGGCGATGCCACCTGCGTTGGCTTCGGCTTGCCCAAGCTCTGCAAACAAAGCGACATCCCAGCCGCCAACCTTCCAGGGGGTGTCAACACCCACATGGCCATGGTACATCGTCTCGTCGAAATCGTCCAAATGGCCAATCGACGCCCCGGCAAACCAGCTCCAGAGACTTGGCGCCGCCGGCGCGATGACTTCCTTGGCGCTGGTGCCGGCAACTGCTGGCGCCGCCACCGCGAGGAAAAGAACTAGGGCATAAGATATTTTCATACACCCGCAGTTTAGTTAGAGAAGCCTTATTGTCAAAAGCCATTGCCGAACAAATTCCAAGCGGGGAAACCGCCCGGCGGCAAGCTCGGCAGGCGAGATGAGCCCAAGTTTCCGGCCCGGCCGACGGGCAAAAAAATAGCCACGCGCCGGAATGACCTCCCGCGCGCGGCCATGGATTTTCGGCTCTGCTTAGAAGTTGTAGCGCATCCCGACCTCGAAGAGGAAATCGTCGTCAAAGCTCAAGGGCTCAGGGCCGGCCGCAACTGGAGCGGTATAGTCAACATAGATCCAGCGGGCGCCACCAAAGATTTCAACGCTGGGAGCAACGTTGTAGAGCAAGCCGGCAAAGGCCTGAGCCGCGAAGGCTTCATCCTCATCACTCACCGGTGGGACAAATCCGCCCGAGACGCTGTAGTCAACGAAGGCCACTCCGAGGCCTGCGCCCATGTAAGCGGAAAGCTGGCCGGTGATCGGACGCTCCAGCTTCACATTGAAGGTCAGCGGCATGATCTCGAACTCCTGAACACTGCGCGAGGTTGGCGCATTGAGCGGCGGGGCGATATTCCCGGGCTGATATCCGGGCTTCTCGGCGTCGACCTGCCCTAGCTCGGCAAACAAGGCCACGCCCCAGCCACCGACGCTCCATGGAGTGTCAACCCCCACATGACCGTGGTACATCGTCTCATCGAAATCGTCTAGTTGGCCGATGGACGCGCCGGCAAACCAGCTCCAGAGACTTGGCGCCGCCGGCGCGATGACCTCCTTGGCGCTGGTGCCCGCAATTGCTGGCACCGCCGCGGCGAGAGAAAGGGCAAGAAGAGATAGTTTCATACAACCTCAAACTAGTTAGGAAGCCCCTGCTGTAAAGCCAATGCCGAAAAAAATGCAGGGCCGCGCAGCCGCTGAAGAGCTGCCGCCACGGAAAAAAGGACCACGGAAAAAGGCCCGAAAAGGCCAGACCATAAAGTGAATAGAAGTC
>JBILQA010000250.1:0-4592 GCA_044373535.1 Akkermansiaceae bacterium
TGTTCATCAAGCACCAACCGGACCCGGTTGACCTCATCGCCGCTGCTCATGACCATCGCCTTGCGCATGCCCTGCCACGATTCGCTCTCGCCGCGATTGATGGCCACGAGCTCCTCGCTGCCGCCCGTTCCCACCGCGCCAATGATGGTCACCTTGAGTCCCGCAAGCTGGGTAACGTTGACTGCCACCTCCTTGAGGTAGGGCGTCCGCAGGCCTGCTAGATTGCCGCCCGCGATGCGCCCCTGGCGTAGGGCGGTTGGCCAAAGGACCTCCAACGCGGCAGAGCCGGTCACAGGGTCAAGCACTTCAGCCGCATCGCCAGCGGCGAAGTGATCCGCCGCGCTGGTTTGCAAATACTCGTCGACGACGATCCCGCGGTTCACGGCAAGTCCCGCGTCGCGTGCCAATTCGATGCGCGGGCGCACGCCGATGGCCACCGCGAGTTGGTCGCACGGTAGCTTCTCGCCCGCCTCGGTGACGACGGCGCGCAACTTTCCCGCCGTCCCGACGGCGTGGGCGACCTGGGTTTGGAAGTGCACCTTGATTCCCTCTTGGCGCAGGCGCCCAAGAATGATGCTGGACTCCGCCTCGTCGAGCACGCCAGACCAGTAGCCATTGCCGCGCAGAAGGTAATGGACCTCCATCCCGCGCGCGCGCAGCCCCTCGGCAAGTTCAAGGGCGGTAATCCCGCCACCGACAACCACGGCAACCCTTCCGCGCCGCGCGGACTTCAGGATGCGCCGTGCGTCGTCGAGGCTATCAAGCTTAACGACTCCCGCGAGATCCCCGCCGTCAAACGACGGCCGCAGCGCCAGCGCCCCGGGGGCGAGCAACAGGCGGTCGTAGCGGATCACCTGGCCCTCGGTCAAAACCACCGTGTGTCCCGCGGGATCGATCCGGCGCACCCGTGCGTGGATCCGTTCGAGACGCAACTCCTTCAGATCCTCGCGGCTGCGGATGCCAAGCTGTCGTTCGGGGATGTCGCCGCGCAAGAGATAGGCCAGCCCCGGGCGCGAGTAAAAATCGTGCGTCTCCTCGCTGACCATCGTGATCGTCCCGGTGCGGTCGGCGGCACGGATAGCCTCCGCCGCCGACAAGGCCGCTATCCCTGACCCAATGAGAAGGTAGCTCTGCGGCATGGGCGTTAGGTGAACTCGGCAAATACCGGGTTGCGCTCAAAGGCTAGTACTCCGCGCGGGCAGTTCTTCACGCACTCGCCGCAGGTCAGGCAGTGGCTGGCTACCACCGGCACCCCGCGCCGCGCGTGCCCGCGGACATCGATTTCCATCGGGCAGTTGTACGAGCAGATCCCGCACTGCACGCAGCGACTCGCATCCGGCGTGACCTGTGCCTCGACCAAGCGCTCATAATGTGAACCAAAAACCGTGGGGAAGCCGCGCGGCGGCGCCTGCGCCCGATCAGGATCTTCTCTTGGCGCCCCCGACACGGTGAAGCGCAACTCCTCCGATCCAAGATGGATCCGGTCACCGTCTATCAGCACCCGACGCGTGACGCGCACGCCGTTGACGCGCGTCCCATTGGTCGAGTCAAGATCCAGCAGGGTCGCCTCGCCCTCGGCGGTGAGGATCACCGCGTGGACGGCCGACACCGAATCCGCCAGCACCTGAATCCCGCAGCCCGCCGCGCGACCAAGCTCCGTGCGCTGAGCCACCAGCGGCAGCCTGCGGCCGCTGCGCGTTTCAATCAGACAAGGCGCCGGCATCCGGATTCCCGCTCGATGTGCTTAAGCCCGCCCGGTCTATTTCAATACCAGACCCAGATCCTCCGCCGGGTTCCAGTAGCTCACCGCCACCACCTTGCCGCGGCTCAGCTTGAGCACCGTCACCTTGCCCGCCTCGCTCGGAAAGTTGCCGATGAAGGCCGCGTCCTCACCTAACAATATCCGGTGGGTGTACTTCTTCATCTTGCGCAGCGCGAACATCCGGCCAATCCCGGGCATGCCGTGGATGTTGGAAATGAAGACCGCGTTCTTGCCCGGGAGATACTCCTTGCCCAGGCCGGTGAGCGCCGCGTTGGCCGCCTTGCCCGTCTCCATGTCATGGCTCACCAGGATGTAGCGCGTGGCTTTCGCGTCATAGGTGTACGCGGAGCCATACTGGTCATTGAGGGAAAATGCCTTCACCTCGCTGCCCGCGGCGTACGGCTCGGCCTGCGCCAGCGGCAGCGCCATGGCGAGGACGGAAAGCGCGGCTAACAGAGTCTTGTTGAGATTGGTTTTCATTAGGAATTGTTTGGAAATACTAGGTTCGCAGGGACTTTGGGGATGACAAGAGATGGTGCGAAGCGGATGCTGAGGCAAGCAAGATCTAACCTATGAGAACAACCATCCGCCGCGCAGTCCTAGGCAGCCTCATCCTAACAACCGCTGCGGCGCTCGGCGCCGGCGCCGCGGGCGCGGCCGAGCTGAAGGTCGACAAGGCGCAGAGCCGCATTGAGGTCGACGCGCGCGCGACGGGCCACAGCTTCAGCGGGAAGCTCGATGACTTTGACGCGAAGATCACGGGCGACGAGGCAACCCTCAAGCCAAGCGCGGTGAAGCTGAGCTGGAAATTTGCCGACCTGAAAACCGGCGATACGGACCGCGATGCGGCAATGCTCAAGTGGCTTGGCAGCACCGGGACCACCGGAGGGTTCAAGTTTACCAAGATGTGGACCGACAAAGGGAAGAACTTCGCGCAGGGCGAGCTGACCATCCATGGCGTGTCGAAGACCATCGCCTTTCCCTACACGGCCACGACGACCGGCAAGGTGGTTGTCATCGATGGCGCCGCGGCGATGAATTACGAGGACTTCGGTCTGCCGATCGTGCGCGCGATGGCCATCATGACCGTCAAGCCCGAGCTCGTCGTTAGGTTCCATCTCGTCGGCACCGCCGAATAAGCCGTATGAATTCCGAGACATGGTGGCAACGGCGGGCCGGATGCTCGCGCGAAATCCTCCTCGCCGCCTTCCGCGACGGCATGGGGCGGACCGGCGAGCCGCGCCTGCTTGCCGCGCTTGGCGACGTGCTCGCGCGGCCCGGAGTGATGGTGCGCGCGGTGGCCGCCTATCTGCTAGGCATTGAGCTTGGCATGCTCGAGGAGGCGGCGCGGGCGCTGGCATGCGGCATCGAGTACCTGCATACAGCCTCATTGATCTTTGACGACCTGCCGGCCATGGATAACGCGCGCCTGCGGCGTGGCGCGTCGTGCGTGCACGTGGTTCACGGCGAGTCGGTGGCGATCCTCGCCGCGCTTGCCCTGGTCAACCGTGGCTACGCCCTGTTGTGGCGCTCGATGCACAACGCCCCGCTGGCGCGCCGCCAGCAGGCCGGCAATCTGGTCGAAGAACTCCTTGGCATGGACGGCGTCATCGGCGGCCAGGCATACGATCTTGCCGGCTGGCGCGAGGAGCAAAACCCTGCCGAGGTTGCCGCCGTAGCCGCGCGCAAGACCGCCGCTCTGCTCAGGCTCACGACCATGCTGCCGGCCCTCTGCGGCAAGGGCACGCCGCGCGAGATCACTCTGCTTGACCGCCTCGGCATGCTGCGCGGACTTGCCTACCAGGCTGCCGACGACCTCAAGGATTTCCTCGCCGACGAGTCCCTGAGCGGCAAATCCGCCGGCCGCGACAAGGCGCTTGGCCGGCCCAACATGGTCATCGCCGAGGGCTTCCCCGCCGCCCTCCGGCGCTTCAAGCGTCTCCAACAAATCGGCGACCGCGTCGAGGCCGCCTTGCCCGGGGGGGCGGCGCGCTGGGGGATGCTGCGCATGCTGCGGGTCGACGCGCCGCGCGCCGGGCGCGAGCTGTCGATGGTTTCCGCCGCGATCTAACCGACGATGTCACTCTGGAGCCTCATCCTAACCAACCTGCGGCGCCACCGGGTGCGCACGTGCATTGGTGCGGCGGGCATTGCGCTCGGGGTGGCGACGATGCTGAGCGTCGTCGGGTTGTTAGGCGGAGCGGTGAAGATGTTTGAGAGGATATTGCGCAGTGACGCGGAGTTGGTGGTGTTTGAGAAGAACGTGTCGGATTTGTTTTTCAGCCATGTGCCGGAGGGATTGGTGGAGGAGTTGGAGGGTGAGGAAAGCGTCAAGGACGCGCAGCCGGTGTTGTTTGGGATCGTGACGGCGCCCGGTCGGCCGGTGGTGACGTGTTTTGGGATTCGCGCGCAGGACGGGCGGCTGGGGAAGGCGGAGTGGCTGGCGGGCAGTGCGGCGGCGTTTGACGAGGGCGGGCAGGGAGTGGTGCTTGGCGAACGGGCGGCGGAGTTCCTCGAGGCCAAGGAGGGTGGCGAGGTGGAGCTTGGGCAGGAAAAGCACCGGGTGGTTGGCGTGGTGCGCTTGGAGAATGGATTTGAGAACGGTGGGGTGTTCATGCCGTTGGCGGCCTGCCAGAAGACCTTCCACAAGGAAGGCTTTGCCTCGGTGATCACCGTGGCGCTCGCGCCCGGCCATGAGGCCGTCGAGGTCAAAAACTGGGTGGCGGAGAATTACCCGAAGATGACCGCGCTGGAGAATGAGGAGTTCAGCCACAGCTACTCGCAGTTTAAGATTTTGAAGACCACGGCGTGGGTGGTTGGTGGCTGCGCG
>JBILQA010000251.1:0-4574 GCA_044373535.1 Akkermansiaceae bacterium
CGGCCGAGCGCCCCGCCCTCCTGCTGCAGGAAACCCTTGCCGCCCAGGAGCCGGTCTCGACCTTCTCGCTCAACGTCAGCGATGCGTCCTTCCAGCTGGCCGCCGCGGCCGTCGCCCGTGGCCAGCGGCCCGAGCCGGAGAGCGTGCGTGTCGAGGAGTTCTACAACGCGTTTGACTACGGCGATCCTTCACCCGCCCCGGGCGACAAGGTGGCGATCAGCGTCGAACAGTCGGCCCATCCGTTTGCCCAACAGCGCAACCTCGTCCGCGTGGCGATGAAGACCGCCAGCCTCGGCCGCGCGGCTAACCATCCGCTGCACCTCACCGTGTTGGTCGACACCTCCGGCTCAATGGAGCGCGAGGACCGCGCCGCCACCGTGCAGCGCGCGTTCGGCAGCCTGGCAAAGTTGTTGGGACCCAACGATGTCGTCAGCGTGGTTGGTTTTGCGCGCCAGCCGCGCCTGTTGGCCGACCGGGTGGCCGGCGACAAGGCCGGCGGCCTCGCCGAGGTGGTCAAGAGCACCCCGGCGGAGGGCGGCACCAACCTGGAGGAGGCACTCAAGCTGGCCGGCCAATTGGCAACCCGCCAGTTCAGCGCCAAGGCCCAGAACCGCATCGTGCTCATCACCGACGGCGCCGCCAACCTTGGCGACGCGGTCCCGGAGCAACTTGCCGGGCTCATCACCGAGTTCCGCCAGCGCGGCATCGCCTTTGACGCCTGCGGCGTCGGCTCGGCCAAGACCGGCGACGAAATGTTGGAGTCACTGGCCCGCCGCGGCGACGGTCGCTACTATCACCTTGCGCGCGCCGAGGATGCCGACGCGGGCTTTGCCCAGAAGCTTGCCGGCGCTTTCCGCCCGGCCGCGGAGAACGTCAAGGTCCAGGTGCACTTCAACCCGGAGCGCGTCGGACACTATCGCCTCATCGGCTTTGAAAAACACCGCCTCACCGAAGAGGACTTCCACAACGACAAGGTCGACGCCGCGGAAATGGCCGCCGACGAGGCCGGCGTGGCCCTTTACGAGGTCGAGGTCCTGCCGCAGGGCCGCGGCGAGATCGGCGCCGTGGCGGTGCGCTTCCGCGACTCCGCCAGCGGCCAGATGGTCGAGCGCTCCCAGGCGCTGCGCTTCGATCCCAACGCCCCCGGCTTTGACCAGGCACCCGCGTCCCTGCAGCTCGCCGGCACCGCCGCAATGGTTGGCGACTTGCTCCGCGGCGGCGCCCCTGCCGCCCGCATCGAACTCTCCTCTCTCGCCCCAATAGCCAACGCGCTGCGCGGCGCCTTCGCCCATGACGGGCGGGTCGCCACGTTGTTAGACATGCTCGCCCGCCTCGGCCAATAGCGCCCGCAGGCTCTTTACCAGCCATTTACCCACCGCTCCCCATGGGGCGGATAGAAAGACCACGCCCATTATGCAAACTTACCTATCATTAACTAACATCCCTAGCATTGTGCGCCCGCGGGGCATGGTGGCCGTGCTGGCCGCCTGTCTGTTAGCCGCGGCCGGTTTTGTGGCGGGCCAAGAGCCAGCTGGGGAGGCAAGCGCGGCGGCGTCGCTTGGCAGTGAGGATGGCGGCATTCTCATTGTGCCGGCCAAGGGGGTGAAGCCTGAGGCTCCGGTGGTGTTCAGCGCGGCGGTGAATGCCGAGGTGAAGCTTGGTGCGGCGGAGACGCTGGTGGAAAGCCGGGTTGAGCTGCACCTCAGCGAGGGGCGCGAGGCGACCGCCACCCTTGAATTGCGCGGCGGCGGCGAGCTTGTCACGGTGAGTGGCGAGGGGCTCAAGTCATGGGCACTGCGGCGAGTGGCCGGGGAAACCGGCGAATCCCGCTGGCTCGATTTACAGCTCAACGCGGCGGCGGGGAGAGGTCCACGGATGGTTTCTTTGGTGGTGAAAGCGCGCGTGGTTGGTGAGCTGCCGGCCACGCTGGCGCTGCCATTGTTAGCCAATGGCCAGGCGTTTGGCTTCAGCCAGACGGTGGTGCTGGCCCCGGCGCCGACGGTCGACTTCGCGGTACTCGCCGCGGATGGCTTTGTGCCGTTTGACGCCAAGGGGGCACTGCGCGCCGAGCGCTTTCTCACCACCAAGGCGGGCGACCTCAAGGTCCAAGTGTCGCGGCGCGGCGCGGTGCCCGCTCCCATCGAGCTGCGCGGCGCGCGCTTGGATGGCACGTTTGATCCGGCCACCGAGAGCATCACGTTCACTCTAACTGGCAGTGTGGCGGTGCGCGAGAGTGGCGCGCGGGTTGCCTTGTTGGATGGCGCGGTCGCCATGCGTCCGCCGGTTAGCGGCGACGGCTGGCATGTCGCCCTGGCCCGCGACGGCTCGGCTGCCTACGAGTTGATAGGCGCCAAGGTGGGTGAGTTTCCGCTCAAGCTGGAGTTTGTCGCCGCGGTGAGGCGCGACGGCGACTGGCGGCGCACGGACTTCCGGCTGCCGTTGGGCACGGTGGTGCCGGTGTTCATCGCGGGCCTTGGCGCGGAGGTGGATTTTGACCGCAGCGCGGCGGTGGTCCCCGAGCGGGGCGAGAATGCCTGGCGCGGATTCCTGCCGGCGGCGGGCGAGGCCGCCTTTGGCTGGCGCGCGACGCGCACCAAGGATGTCGGCGAGCTGTACTTCACCACCGAGGAGCTTGGCGAAATCCTCGTCGGCGGCGGCCTGCTGCGGCAGACCTCCAACATTGACTTCAAGGTCTTGCAGGGCTCGCTGAGCCAGGTGAGCCTGTTGGTTGAGGGTGCCGGTGAGATCCTTGGCGTGGAGGGCGAAAACGTCCTGAGTTGGCAGGAGGAGGCCAGCGCCCCGCGGCGCATCACCGTGCGCCTAAGCCGGCCCATCGAGGCTACCGGCACCCTGCAGGTGCGCAGCCAATCGGCGCTTGGCGGGTTCCCGGCCCAGGTGGCCCCGCTGCGCCTAACCCCCGAGGGGAGCATGCGCCATTCCGGCCACTTGCGCGTCGCCTCAAGCGGCGCGGTGCGCCTTGAGGTCGCCGCCGCCGAGGGAGTGATGCAGCTTGCGCCCACCCAGTTCCCCAGCATGACCAAGGCGGAGGGCCGCCAGATTCTTGTCTACCGCTTCCCGTCAGCTACCTATCAGTTGGCACTAACAGCAGACCGGGTGCTGGCAGAAGTTGGGGTCACCCAGGTGCTGGTCTACGAGCTCGGTGAGAGCGGCCGGATCTTGACCGCGGAGGTTGAGTTGGACATCCGCGAGGCGCCGCTGCGCGAATGGGAGATGGAGATTCCCGCCGACCACGCGGTGGTTGCCGTTGAGGGCGCGGCAGTGGCCGACCATGCGCTGGGCGCGGAGGTCAATGGCCGGCGCCTGCTCAAGATAATGTTCCGCGATGCCGTCGATGGCCGCCAGTTGCTGCGCGTGCGCTTGGAGAAAAATGCCAGCGCCGCGGCGGGCGTCTGGATGCTCGATGTTCCAACCCATCCGGCCGCCAAGTCGGTGCGCGGCCATCTGGGCATCAGCGCGGCGCCCGGCTACCGGATCACCCCCGACGCCGTCGAAGGCCTGGTCGAGGTGCCGCTTGCCTACTTCCCGCTCCAGATCCCCGGCCTCCAACAGGCATGGCGGATCCGCGACGAGGCATGGAGCGCCCAGGTGAAAGTCGAGGCCCTTGAGCGCAGCGTCCAGGCGGATGTCTTCCACCTCTACTCGCTCAAGGAGGGTGCCGCCTACGCCAGCGTCCTGATCAACTACTTTGTTGTCGGTGCGCCCGCCACCGAGTGGCGCCTCGCCGTGCCGCCTGGCACCGGCAACATCGACATCGTTGGCCAAAGCGTGCGCCGCGACTGGCGCCGCGAGGGCGATGAAATCATCGTCACGCTCCACCAGCCGGTGTTGGGCGCGTCCACCCTGCTCCTCACATTCGAGCAACCGATGAGCGTGCGCGGCGGTGTGCTGCATCCGGGCGAGGTGCGCCCGCTCAATGTCCAGGGCGAGCGCGGGTTCATCCAGGTGGTTAGCCCGACCCAGGTGCGCCACGACATCAAGCAAGCCACCGGCGGCCTGCTGAAGTTAGAGCCGATGGAGCTGCCCGCGGAGTTTCGCCTGATGGCCAGCGCCCCGTCGCTCGCGGCCTATCAGTACACCGCGCGCCCATTCAACCTCGAGGTCGCAGTGGCGTCCTATGACTCGGCGGGCACCGTGGCCCAGGTGGTCGATTTTGCCCGCCTCTCAAGCCATCTCTCCGGGGCCGGCCAAGTCGTCACCCAGGCGCGTTATTTTGTCAAAACCCGCGGCCAGAAGTCACTGCGCCTCACTCTGCCCGAGAATGTCACCCTGTGGGAGACGCGCGTCGATGGTGCCGCCGTGACGGCGCGCAGCGATGCCAAACAAACCGTCATCCCGCTGCCGGCCAAGAACGACCCAAATGAAACCGTCGAGGTGACTCTGCGCTTCGGGCGCAACTCGGCGGGTCGCACCGCGGTGCTGCAGGCTCCGGTGTTGGAGGCGCCGGTGGTCATCGGTGAGTGGTTAGTTGGGGGCGACCGCGACCGCCAGCTCGTCCCGCGCGGCGGCAGCGCCACGCTCTCAGCTCCGGCGCTCACCGAGACCGGCCTCGAGTG
>JBILQA010000253.1:0-4550 GCA_044373535.1 Akkermansiaceae bacterium
CCTCAGGATGCGATCATCATCGCCAATCTTTCGGGCCGCGGTGACAAGGATGTCGAGCAGGCGGCCAAGTATTTGCTGGCGTAGTTGCCCCCCGGGCCTGAGGCCGGTTCATCGTGGCGGGAACCATGCCGTGGTGCGCTTGCAGAAGGCCACGAGCCCAAGCATCAGCGGGACCTCAATGAGAACGCCAACGACGGTGGCCAGTGCGGCACCCGAGGAGAGCCCAAAGAGCATCACTGCCGTGGCAATGGCGACTTCGAAGTGGTTTGACGCGCCGATCAGAGCGGCCGGCGCCGCGTCCTGGAACGGGAGCTTGAGGAGTTTTGCCAAACCGTAGCCGAGAGCAAAGATCAGGAGGGTCTGGATCAAGAGGGGAATGGCGATCCATAAGAGGGTCAGTGGGTTTGAGACGATGACGTAGCCCTTGAAGGAAAACAGCAGGACCAGGGTCAGGAGCAGGGCAATCATGGTCAGCGGGGTGAGGGTTCCGAGAAAGCGTTGGTTGAACCACGCTTCACCTTTGATCTTCAGGATCCACCGCCGCGAAACGTAGCCTGCCAACAAGGGAAGGGCCACGTAGATGCCGATGGATAGCAGCAGCGCTTCCCATGGAATCGGCAGACGGCCAATACCCAACAGGAACCCGCCCAGAACCCCATAGAGAACCAACATCGTCAGCGAGTTCACCGCGACCATCACCAGCGTGAGGCCATCGTTGCCGCGCACGAGGTGGCTCCAGACAAGCACCATCGCCGTGCAGGGCGCCACGCCGAGCAGGATGCAGCCAGCCAAGTAGCTGCGCCACAGAGGGATCTGAAGCACCTTGAGCCCGTCGCTAAGGACCACCGTGCCCGCCCCGTGGTGGGCGCCGACTGGCAGATCGAGGCCGTAGGGCATCTTCACCAGGTCGACGGCATCCGGCCCGATGAGGCCGCGGAACAACACGCCCAGGAACAGGCTGGCCAGGGCATACATCGTGAATGGTTTAATTGCCCAGTTGAGGAACAGGGTGAGAAGCACCGGCTTTGGCGTGCGGCTGGCCCGGGCAACCCGGGCGAAGTCGATCTTGACCATGATGGGGTACATCATGAGGAAAAGAGCGATGGCGATTGGGATCGACACGACAGGTGCGCCATTCACCGTGATGGACAGCGCATCGAGGGTTTTGGCAAATTCCGGGGCCCAGCGGCCGAGGACAATGCCGCCAATGACGCAGAGGGCGACCCAGAGCGTAAGATAGCGCTCGAATACGCTCATGGACGATTTTGATTTCATCGAGTTGGCGCGCACCACGCAGCTACGCGGTCATGGATCTGGTCGCGAATCGACCGGGTGGCGGCGAGTTTTTCCAGATCGCTGCCGCCGAGCGCAGACGGGTCTGGAAATCCCCAGTGGAGGCGGGTCGCTCCGCCTGGAATGCTCGGGCATCGTTCGGCGCTGGCTTCATCGCAGACGGTGACGACAAAATCAAATTCCTCACCCGCTGCGAGGAGGGCCTCAACACCGGTGGTTTGCGCGCAGGATAGGTCAATTCCAAGTTCCTGCATGGCAATGACGACGGTCGGGTTGAGCGTGCCTGGCTCAATCCCCGCGCTGGACGCCAGGAAGCGGTCCCCGGCAAGGTGATTGAGGAAAGCCTCGGCCATTTGGCTGCGCGCGCTGTTATGGATGCAGACGAAGAGAACTTTTTTCATGGCAAACGTCTCAGCAGCATCCCGGCGGGCAGCACGGGTTGGCCTGCAGGGCTGGGATATTGGCTGGGAGGATCCCACAGCGGTCCTTGGCGAGGCAGTCGGTGAAGATGGGCAAGAGTTTTAGCTCAAGGATGCCGGGGCCAGCGCAAAGCTCCGCGAGTTCGTAGGTCTGAAGAGTCGCCCCTTGATACTCAATCCGCAGCGGCAAGTCGCCGGCCTCTCCCAACTCCCGATGGAGAGCGAGGATTGCGGCCAGCTTGGTCGGAGCAAGACGATGATCCGTATCGCCAGCGACCCACGCCTGCAGCGACCACGCGCGGTCTGTCCGACGGGTCCCCCCGCAGTCGAAGAAGTCCTTGGTCACCAAGGCTAGCTCCGTGATGTGGAAATTGGGCGGCACCGCTGAGCCATCTGGCAGGACGATTTTGAGGCTCGCCGTGGGATGGTCGCGCAGCGCTTGAGACAAGATATTTAGGTTCAGCATGAGCAACTTGGGTTTGGTCCGCCGCAGAGGGCTGGATTGCCAGCGCAGCAATCTTGGGTGAGAAACCCGAGCAGGTCGCGGATGCCGTCAGGTTTGATCGAGTAGCGAATCTGGCGTCCGCTGCGCTCCGGGGCAATCAACCGCGCACGGCTTAGCTCCTTGAGGTGGAATGACAGGGTGTTGGCTGGCAGATCCATTGCCGCGGCAATTTCGCCCGCTCCCATACCCGGCTCACCTGCACCCACCAGCAAACGGAACACTCCGAGGCGCGCTTCCTGGGCCAGCGCGCTCAGAGCGACAATCGCGTCGGACGATTCCATAATTCTAGAATAATAGAGATATGGAAACCGCGCAAGCAACAAAACGGCAGGCTGGAGTCTGAGTAATGGAGCGGATCCTGCCCGCTCACTGGCCGTCTTTTTGCCACCACTCGGGATCCTTTTCCCACGGCTTGGCGCGAGGGGGCGGCGGATCGGACGCCTCCTTGGGCGGGGTGGCACCGGCCTTTTTGGGCAGCTGCTCGGGCCCCTCCGCGTCGCCGCGGCGTGCATTGCGGCAGATCGGGATGACGAGGATGAGCACCACGGCCAAGGCGCCCAGCAGCACGGTAAGCATGCCCAGGGCAAAGGCGCTATCGGCGGTCAATGAGCCTAGGGACATGGGGATGGGGCGCCTAGGCGAGGATCCGGCGCATCGGGATCATGTTGGAGTAATCAAAGCCATGTTTGCGGAAGAAGCTCTGGGAGTCCGCGCTGATCTTGTCGGTGAGGATCGTGATGCGCTTGAAATCCTTGAGCTTGGCGAACTCGACGACGGCCTCAAGCAGCATCGTGCCGTAGCCTTGGCCGCGATGATCGGGGTGGACGACGACGTCCTCCATGAGAATGACAAAGCCGCCCATGGCGGTGGAGATGGTGAAGAGCAGGTTGACCATGCCGAAGATCCGGTGGTCGTTGCGCAAAACCATGATGCGCCCGCGGTTGGGCTGCTCAAGGATGAGCCGCAGGCCGTGTTCCTGGGTGGCCCGGTCGGGCTCAAAGTCCCCCTGCAGGCTGAAAAGCTCCATGACCAAGGCGGTCAGCTCGGGGAGGTCCTCGATGGTGGCGGGTTCAACGCGTCCGCGGTCCTCTGGCCGGGTGGCCGCGGCCTTCTGCATGATTTCCGGCATGTCGGATATGCTACCAGCAGAGGGCGCGCCGGGCACGCACTAATCGGCAATGATTTTAAAAAAACCGCGGAAGTGGGCAATTTGCCGGATTGACAAACGTGTGGGAACCCGTAGTTTGCGCGCCCCGACCCGCCCGCAAGGAGCGGCAAGCCCTTTACTGACATAGGATTTTACTGACTTAGGATTCCCGATCATGAAACGCACTTTCCAGCCATCCAAGCGCACGCGCAAGCTCCAGCATGGATTCCGCGCCCGCATGGCCACCAAGGCCGGCCGCAACATCCTTCGCCGTGGCCGCCGCAAGGGCCGCAAGAACCTCCTGCCCAAGGGCGCTGAACTTCAGTTCAAGCGTCACGTCAAGCAGCACGCGAACTAGGCGGTCACCGTCGGCCAGTGCCGCTTTTCTAGAAAGCGGTGGTGGCGCAACCGCTAGCCCGTTGCCCCATGCGACTTCCCCGGAAGACCAGCATGACCCGGCGGGCTGAATTCAGCCACGTCCGGACCGCGGGGGAATCCCGAGCCGGGCGTTTTTTGGTTCTCAGCACCTTGGCCGATCCTGCGCTGCCGCATCTCAAGGTTGCCTTCATCACGACGCGCAAGGTGGGGAAGGCCCACGAGCGGAATTTGATCCGCCGTCGATTGCGGGCTGTCATCCGCGCCCATGCGAGCGAATTGATCGATCCGCTCCGCTTTGTGGTGACCATCGCGCGCTTTGGTGCCGCCAAGGCGAGCTTCGCTGAGCTGGAGGCCGAGTGGGTCAAGCAGGCGCGGCGATTGAAGATCATTGCCCCGGCAAGCCCATGAAGACTTTCATCCGCATCGGCATCCGGTTTTACCAGCGGTTTCTCAATCCGATGCTCAAGGCGGTCAGTGGCCCCGGGGCGGGTTGCCGTTACGAGCCAACGTGTTCGAACTACTTTCTGGAGGCCGTTGAGGCACATGGCGCGGCGAGAGGTTCCTGGCTCGGGATTCGGCGGATTTTCCGCTGTCATCCATGGGGTGGCTTTGGTTATGACCCCGTGCCGCCGGCCTGCTGCCGCGCGCCCGATCCCGGCGCAATCGCCGCGCCCCAATCCCCACCGCCCACGCAAACCCGCGACTGATTTCTCATGTACGATCGAAAGACTTGGATAGTTGTTACCATCTGCGCCCTGCTCCTTGGGCTCAATTTATACTTTGCCCCGAAGCCGCCGGTGCCCGCGCC
>JBILQA010000254.1:0-4518 GCA_044373535.1 Akkermansiaceae bacterium
GAGGGGCCCGTCACCATCAGCACCCTGAAGTTCACCGGCGCGATTCTGCTGCTCATCTGCCTGGCATGCGCGCTGGCCGCCGCGGCCATCGTCACGCGCCAGCGCCGCATGACCCGCTAGCCGCTTGAAACATTCAGCGCCCCTGCGGCGTTCCATCCATCCGCTAGCCCAGCGCCTCCCTGGCCCATGAGACTGCTCACTCACATGACTGTCGGTTTCCTCGCCTTGGCGGCCTCCTTGGCGCGCGGGCAGGAGTTTTTCGAGGAGGCGCCTATCGAGTATTCCGCCGGCATCTCGAGCGATCCGGTCGCCCAACTTGCCAAGGACTGGGAGCGCGGCCGCAACCAGATCAGCGCCACCCAGCCCCTCCCCTTCCTGCGCGAGTTGCTCGCAAAGCTCAACGTGCCCGAGGAATCACAAGTCCTGGTCTTCTCAAAAACCAGCAAGCAGGCCGCCCTCATCTCCCCGCAAAACCCTCGCGCCCTCTACTTCTCCGATGACCTCTACGTCGGCTTCGTTCCAGGTGGCTCAATTGAGATCATCGCCTGCGACCCGCTGCTTGGCCCGGTCTTCTATCTGTTGGAGCCGCCGGCCGGCGGGCGCCCCGCCACGGTTAGCCGCTCGCCTGACTGCCTCACCTGCCATGCGAGCGCGCGCACCGAGGAGGTTCCCGGCATGCAGGTCCGCTCGGTGGTGAGCGACCGCGACGGGCGCCCGATTCTCAGCGCGGGCACCCACAGCACCAACCACTCCAGCCCCTTGGCCGAGCGCTGGGGTGGATGGTACGTCACCGGCACCCACCGCGGCGCGCGCCACATGGGCAACCTGACGAGCGATCCGGACCACCCGCAGCTCGACCCGGACGCCGGGTCTAACTGGACGACCCTCGCCGGCAAATTCGACACCAGCCGGTACCTGCGCCCGACGAGCGACATCGTCGCATTGATGGTCCTCGAGCACCAGTGCCGGATGCACAACCTCATCACCAAGGCGGGCATGGAATACCGCCGCGCGCTCTGGTTGGCCATGACGCTTGATCCGTCGTTCAGCGAGGATGACACCGGTAGCTCGGCCCATCGGGTGGCCACCGGCCGCGCCAGCGCGCTTGTCTCCGAATTGCTCTTCCGCGGCGAGGCGCCCCCGGGCCCTGACGGCGTCGAGGGCGACCCCGCGTTCCAAGCGGCCTTTGCCAGAAGCGCGCCGAAAACCGCCGACGGCCGATCGCTCAAGGACTTCCGCCTCTACGGCCGGATCTTCAAGCACCGCTGCTCGTACATGATCGGGAGTCGCGCGTTTGCCTCCCTGCCTCCCATGATCCGCACGCTCGTCTACGCCGAACTGCGCGACATCCTCACCGCCTCGGGCGGCGGTGCGGACTTCGCTTACCTTTCCGCCTCCGAGCGGCGCAACATCGCCGCCATCCTCGACGCCACCCAACCGGCGTGGCGCCACTAACGCTCCCTGCTAGAGGCGCAGGCCGCCAAGCTTGCAGATGTGCTTGAAGTGCTTGGCCTCCACCGGGGTAATCGACAGTCGACTGCCCTTGCGCAGGATCATGAGCTCCGCCAGGAGCGGATCGGCCCGCAGCGCCTCAAGCGGCACATACTCGGGAAACTCGGCGACAAACTCAAAATCAACCATCATCCACCGCGGGTTCTCCTCGCTGGAGCCCTCGTCAAAGTACTTCGACTTCGGGTCCCACGCCTTTGGGTCCGGGTAGGCGGCGCTGGCCACCCGCGCGACGCCGGCCACGCCGGGTGGCGTGGTGTTGGAGTGATAGAAAAGCGCCAGATCGCCCACCTTCATGTCGTCGCGCATGAAGTTGCGCGCCTGGTAGTTGCGCACCCCGTCCCACGGCTCGGTGGCAACCCGTTTGAGATCCTCGATTCCAAATACGTCCGGCTCGGACTTGATCAACCAGTGGCGCATCGTGCGAGGCTGCACGATCGGCACGAAAACAAAACCCTGAAAAACCGCCGCGGCCCGAAGTGCCTAACAATTTGTTTGAGCCTTTTCGCTTTCGGGTTAGTTTGGCGGCCATGAATTCGGATTTACCGCTCAACCGCCGCGCGTTTGTTAAGTTGGGATTGGCCGCCGGGGCGGCGGCCGCAACGCCGGGCGTGTTGTTTGGCCAACCGAGCGCCGAGGCGCAGGCGCAGGGAGCCACCGTGCATGTGCTGCCCGAGCTCGGCTATGAGCTTGGAGCCCTGGAGCCGCACATTGACGCGAAGACCATGGAGATCCACCACCACAAGCACCACGCGGCTTACGTGGCGAACCTCAACGCCGCCTTGGCGGAGCACCCGAAGCTCCACAGCATGCCTGCCGGGCAACTCATCGCCAACGTGCAGGCCATCGCCGACCCGGCCCTGCGCGCCGCGGTGCGCAACAATGGCGGCGGCCACGTCAACCACAGCATGTTCTGGGAGCTCATCGGCCCGGCCGCCACCGCGGGCGCCCCCACCGAGGCCCTGCAAAAGGCGATCACCACCAGCTTCGGCACCCTCGCCGACATGCAGAAGGCCATTGGCGCCGCCGGCCTCAGCCGCTTCGGCTCCGGCTGGGCATGGCTCATCGTGCGCAACGGCACCCTCGCGGTGACCAGCACCCCCAACCAAGACCATCCGCAAATGGCCGGTCTGATCCCCGATGCGGAAGTCGGCATCCCCGTCCTCGGCATCGATGTCTGGGAGCACGCTTACTACCTCAACTATCAGAACCGCCGCGCCGACTACCTCGCCGCCATCTGGAACGTCATCCAATGGCCCAAGGTCAGCGCCAGATTCGCCGAGGCGATCCAAGCCTAGCAGGCTGGCGCCCGGTGTTAGAACAGCGCGCCAAAACGCTCGCGCAGCTGTCCGCGCCACTTCTCGAGAAACTGCAAGTTGCGCGAGAGCGTCCACGCTTCCTCGGCGGCCATTTGCTGGCCGTCGCTGTCAATCCGAGCAAAGCATTCGATCTGTTGGGCGATTAGTCCATCCACCTGCGCCTGCGCGCACTGGATCTGCTCACGCCGCAGGGTGGCCTCCCGCTCCAACAACGCCTTGGACAGCGCGGTGCGCGCCGCCTCGCGGCGCTTGAGGAAACCATCGGCATGCTGCAGCGCCTCGCCAACCGTGCCGAAGAGGGCAAGCAAGTCGCCGCCGATGGCGCCGCGCGGGTCGCCTTCCACGCCACCGATGGCAAGCCAGTGGCGGAGCCTGGCGCTGGGGCTGCGGAGTAGCTCATAGGCCTCGTTGAGCTCGCGGAAGGCAGCCTCGCTGCCGTTGGCGTCGGGATGGCGGGTCTTGCTGAGCTGCTGGTAGCGCTGGCGCAAGAGATCCTCGTCAATGCTGAGGAGCGGCTCGATTCCGAGGACTTCAAAAGCGTCAAACACGGGCGACTGGATGTTAGGCGGCGAAGCTCTCGCCGCACGAGCAGGTGACCAGAGCATTGGGGTTGGAGACCTTGAAGCCGCCCTGCTGGAGGTCGTCGGAGTAGTCCAGCTCGCTGCCGCTGACAAACAGGGCGCTCTTCGGGTCGATGACCACGTTGACTTCCGAGCTGCGCACGAGGATGTCGCGGTCGCGCGGCCCGTCGACGAGGTCCATCTTGTATTGCAGGCCGCTGCAACCGCCGCCGATGACGGCAACCCGCAGTGCCCCGTCGGCGCGTCCCTGCTTCTCGAGCAAGCCGCGCAGGTGGGCCGAGGCCGCGGGCAGCACCCGGATCAACTTCTCGTTGCCGATCCTATAGTTCTGCGTCCCCGGTGTGTCCATCTGCGCAACCATGACCATGCACCCGCACCCGCGTCAACCGGACGCTGGCTTATTCGCTCCCTGACCTCGGGCACCGAGGCAGGATGTGGACTTCCGCACGGCCGCGAATGAGGACGCACGTCGCCCAGCGCCGCGGCCAACCGAACCGCTAGATGAGGTCCTCGGCCGTGACGGACTTCTGCGCGCCGGCGCCAAGCAGGAGCGCCTGGTCAACCACGCGGCTTGGGCTGGGGTCGAAGCGGAAGCTATGGCAGTTCGGGCAGAGGGCGGCGGCGGTGCCGATGATTGAATCGCATCCTTCACAGACCTTGTAGGCTGCCGGGTTGCGAGCGATGCGTTGAGCTTTGGCGAAACGGTCTTCGTTCGTGGGTGGATTGGGCATGGAGGGCGGGCGGTGAATAAACGGCAAGCAGGTTGGGCAAGGCGGGCAAACCTTGGACAAACCCATGGGCAAAGAAAAAGCGGCACCGGAAACCGGAACCGCTTTGAAATTTCCCGGGATTTTGCCCTTCGACTAGGAAGCTTTGGGTGCCAGATGCTTGGCAGCCTTGCTCTTGAGGTTGGCAGCCTTGTTCTTGTGGATGACGCTGCTCTTGGCGGCGCGATCGACGGCCGAGGAGAATTCCTGGAAGGCGGTGGTAGCGGCAGCGGCGTCGCCACTTTCACCAGCGCTGAGGGCCTTCTTGCGGAGGGTCTTGATACGGCTCTTGAGCACGCGATTACGCTCGGTGCGAACCTTCGTCTGGCGGACGCGCTTCAG
>JBILQA010000255.1:0-4512 GCA_044373535.1 Akkermansiaceae bacterium
GATTAAATTCCTGCACACCCGCATTCGCGTTTCGGATCTTGATGCCAGCGCGGCGTTTTACGCCAAGCTTGGCTTTGAAGTCACCCGGCGCAAGGACTCGCCGGCCGGCAACAAGCTGTACTTCCTCGAACTGCCCGGCAACAGCCACTTCCTTGAGCTGACCTACTCGCCCGAGTACCAGGTGAAGGTGCCCGAGGACCTGATGCACACCGCCGTGGGCGTGCCTGACATCATCGGTTATTGTGACGAGCTGGAGCAGGCCGGCATCGAGATCTGGCCCGCCGGCTGGCGCGAGAAGTTCCAGGACGACTCCAAGAAGATGGCCTTTGTCACCGATCCGGACGGCTACGAGGTCGAGATCCTCGAGCGCTGAACGGCCAGGCGCGCTGTGCCGGGTGCCTAACTTTCAAGTCGCCGCGCCCCTGCGGCTGCGGTTAGCTAGGCGGATGCTATTAAAGACGCTTGTCCTGACCGCCGCGCTTGCCGTTCCGGCCGCGGCTCTCGATTACCTGCCGCTGTGGCCGGGGCCCGCGCCGGGCGCGCCGCAACCGCCGGCGGGCAGTGAGAAATCCGATGGCGGGCGCTTCACCGAGGTGGAGGTGCCGCAGTTCGTCCTCTACCGGCCGGCCAAGCCGAATGGCACCACGGTGGTCGTAATGCCCGGCGGCGGCTATGCCTTCACCTCGTTTAGCAATGAGGGCTGGCCAGTTGGCGAGTGGCTCGCCGCCCATGGAGTCACCGCGATGGTCCTGAAGTACCGCACCTCGGCGGCCGACAAGTTAGGCTACTTTTTTCCCGTGCCGCTGCTCGACGCGCGGCGCGCCATCCGCACCGCGCGCGCCAACGCCGCGGCGTGGGCGACTGATCCGCAGAAGGTCGGCGTCATGGGCTTTTCCGCCGGCGGCCACCTCGCCTCGATGGCCGCCACGCTCCACGCGGAAAAATTCCCCGTGGAATCCGCCGACGCGGTGGACTCCCTGAGCGCACGCCCAGACTTCGCCATCATGGTCTATCCGGTCATCTCCATGGGCAAGCCGTACACCCACGGCGGGTCGGTGCAGCGCTTGTTAGGTCCGCAGGCAAGCGACGCTGACAAGGCGAAGCTCAACACCGCTGAGCGGGTGGATGCCACCACGCCACCGTGCCTGCTGATCCACGCCGCCGACGATGCCGCGGTGCCGCTGCAGAACTCGCTGGATTTTGTTGCCGCCTGCACGCGCAACAAGGTTCCCGTGAGCGCCCACCTCTTCACCAGCGGCGGCCACGGGTTCGGCGCCAAGGGCCGCGCGGAGGCCGCCGGCTGGATGGACGGGCAACTCGCCCCGTGGCTCGAGCGCAATGGCTGGATCCCGCGCTAGCAGGTTCTAACATCCTGACGGCAGTGATTCTTCGATCGCCCGGCGCACCGCCACGGCAGACTGTTGGAACGCGCGGCATTCCGCGGCGTTGAGCTTTGGTTGCAGGACGCGGGTGATTCCCTGGCGGCCGACGACCACCGGCAGGCTCAGGCAGACGCCGGCCACGCCGCAGAAGCCGTCAATGCGCACGCTCAGCGGCATGGTGCGCTTCTCGTCCAACACAATGCTCTCCACAATGGTTGTCGTCGCCGCGGCGATGCCATAGCTCGTGTGGCCCTTCATGTGGAAGATATCAATGCCTGAGTGGCTCACCTCGCTGAAGGTTGCGCGCACTACCGGGGTGTCGTCGATGGGTTCCGCGCCAGCCATTGCCATGGACATCGCCGGGAACTGGCTCTCGCCATGCTCGCCGAGGATGTAGGCGCGGAGGTCGTCGGGGTGGATCCCCTTGGTGCGCGAGAGCGCGCGGCGGAAACGGATCGAGTCCAACAAGGTGCCGGTGCCAAACACCCTGCCCGGCGCGAGCCCGGTGATGCGCAGGGCATGCCAGGTGAGCACGTCGACCGGATTGCTAACCATGACAAGGAGGGCATCCGGGGAGACATCCAACAGCGGGGGTAGCAGCTCTTCCAACATCCTTGCGTTGGCTGGGCCAAGCGCGAGGCGCGAGGGCATTGCCGGGTCGAAGGCGGCGGAGGCGCAGACGAGCAGGAGGTCGGATCCATGGGTGGCGGCGATGTCGCCGGCGCGGATCTCCGCCTGGGTGGGCAGGAGCGCCTGGGCGTGGTCAAGGTCCATCGCGTCGCCCTCAGCGCGGCGCAGGTTGCGGGTCTGCAGGACAAGCTCACTGGCCAAGCCGCGCAGGACGATGTGGTAGGCCAGAGTGGTGCCCACCTTGCCGGCGCCGATGATGGAGATTTTCATGGGCTAGATCTATCCACCAATCCGGCCGCAGAACAAGGGGCGGGGAAGTGGAAATCCGGGCGTGCGGATTGCGCCCGGCGCGGCATGATGGGCGGGTGAGCGAGATGCGCGAGGTGGCCGAGCGGGTGCTGTTTGCCAGCACTTTGGAGGAGAAGCTGCGCCCCGGCCCCGTGGCGGTGAGCGACACGGCTCCCGGGCGGCCGATTGCCGTGCCCGACGGCCCGGGACGCCCCGACGAGCTGCGCGTGAGCAGCTACGGCGTGCGCGTCGACTTCCCCGGCACCCACCACCTCGACAACGACCGCGAGCGCGGCGTGCTGCTGCACTTTCTGGCCAACCACGAGTTGTTAGCCGCGGAGCTCATGGCGCTGGTATTGCTGCGTTTTCCGGCTGCGCCGGCGGAATACCGCGCGGGGGTGTACGCGGCGATGCGCGAGGAGCAGGCGCACGCGCGGATGTATGTGCGGCGGATGCGCGACTGTGGGATTGCGTTTGGCGAGTTGCCGGTCAACGACCACTTCTGGCGCCTGATCGCCCCGGTGGCCACGCCGTTGGATTTTGTCACCCGGCTCAACCTCACATTCGAGCAGGCCAACCTGGATTTCTCCAAGCATTACGCGCAGCTGTTCCGGCAGGTGGGAGATGCGGCCACCGCTGCGGTGTTGGAGAAGATTCACCAGGACGAGATCGGGCACGTGGGGCACGGGCTGAAGTGGTTTCGCCGCTGGAAGGACCACGGTGAGCCCGACTGGCAGGCGTTCCGGCGGCAGCTGGCGTTTCCGCTAACAGCGGCGCGGGCCAAGGGGCTGGCACCCTTCAACGCGGCAAGCCGCAGGCTGGCGGGCTTTGACGAGGACTTCATCCGCGAGCTTGAGGTCTGCGAGCACTCGCGTGGGCGCACGCCCACTGTCCATTGGTTCAATCCGAATGCCGAGGGCCACGCCCGCGCGGCGGCAACGAACAAACCCTATCAGCCGGACAAGACCGCGCTGGCGCTTGAGGCCGACCTGGAGGTTTTGCTGCTAGGCTGCTGCCGCAAGGACGATGCCGTTCTCCTGCGCCGCGCGCCGTCCGCCGCCCATCTGGGGCGGCTTAAGCAGGCAGGCTTTCCGATCCCCGAGGTGCTAACCATGGATGCCGCGGCCGGACGCAAGCTTGGCGGCCTGCGGCCGTGGGCTTGGTCGCCTGACGCCGCAGCCCAGCTCCGCGGGCTCGAGGTGACTCCAGCAAGCCGGGCGCCGTGGCGCGAGGCAATGCCTAACGAGTGGCTGTCAAAGGGGATCGGGCTGCGCCTGGAGGCGGCGCTGGGTGGCTCGGAGGAGACCGGAATCCTCCACCGTGAGGCGCAGGCGGTGCTAACCGAAATGGCGGGCCACCTGGAGACCGGCCAAGCCTTGCTTAAAGCGCCCTTCTCCTGCGCCGGGCGGGGCCACCTGCGGGTCAACCGCGCAAGCGACCCAAACAAAATCCGCGGGTGGGTTGGCAACACCTTGGCGGCGCACGGCGGAGTCGTCGTGGAGCGCTGGCTTGAGCGGGTGATGGATTTTTCCGCCCTTTACGAGATGAAGCGCGGCGGGGTCATCGAGCTCATTGGCCTGACCCACATGGAGAATGACGCGGCCGGCAGGTTCTTGGGCATCCGGGTGGGGCCAAAGTGGGGGAACCAGTTAGCTCCGGAGATGGCGGAGTTTTTGTTTCGCGAGGCGCGGGTGATGGAATGGTACGCGGAAAAGATCCCCGCCGAGCTGCCGGGCTTGCTGCCCGGTTATGTTGGGCCGCTGTGCGTCGACGCGCTGGTCCACCGACGCGCCGACGGGTCGCTCGCGCTCAAGCCTGTGGTGGAGGTCAACGTGCGCCTGAGCATGGGCCGGGTCGCCTGGGAGTGGATGCGCCAGTCACCTAACAAGCAGGGCGGCCGCCTGCGGATTCTGCGCCGCGGCGGCATGGATGGCGCGGCGCTCGCGGCCCTGCACGAGGGCCCCGGAGTGGTGCTCAACGACGCGGCAACCGCGACGGATTTCCTGGCCCATTGGCTGGCGGAGGATTGAAGGAATTCTTGCGCTTGGCCCTTTCCCGCTGCCGCAGGTCGGCTAGCTTAGCGGCGAATGGTTGATGATCCGCAGCTCCTGAAAAGAAATATCCAGCTCGTCGCGCGCGAGTTGGGATTTTCCGATTGCCGGATCGCCGTGGCGCGGGGCGCCACCCATGCGGGCGAGTTTCTCGAGTGGCT